>CAMDXD010000276.1 GCA_945877995.1 Bordetella parapertussis | reverse complement strand
CAGCACCGCCCGCGCCGCCGGTGCCCGAGGTCGGTGTGATGCAGGTCAGCAGCCGTTCCACGCAGCTCACCGTCGATCTGGTCGCCGACATCCGCGCCTATCGCGAGGTGGAACTGCGCCCGCGCGTCAACGGCATCATCGAAAAGCAGCTGTTCAAGCCGGGGCAGCTCGTGCGCGAGGGCCAGACGTTGTTCGTCATCGACGCGCGGTCGCTCGATTCGGCAGTGGCCGACGCGCAGGCGCAACTGGTCGAATCAGAGGCGCAGCTAGATCGTGCGAAGCAGGATGTCGCGCGCTATGAGCCGCTGCTGGTGGGCGACGCCATTCCGCGGCAGACCTACGACCAGGCGGTATCGGCGGTCAAGCAGGCGACATCGGTCGTCGATTCGCGCAAGGAAGGGGTCACCCGTGCACGCATCGATCGCAGCTATGCCGAGGTGAAGGCACCGGTGAGCGGTCAGGTCGGGCTGCAGAAGGTCGAGGTCGGCGGCCTCGCAAGCGCCGGGCAGACGGTACTTGCAGTCGTGTCGACGCTCGATCCGGTGTTTGCCTATGTGAGCGTGCCCGAGGCGGACTACCTCGCCTTCTCGCGCCGGATGGCGGCAAACCAGCCCGACGAGCGGCTGCGCAGGCAGCAGCCGGTCGAACTCATCCTGTCCGACGGCTCGAAGTACGAGCAGACCGGTCGTTTCGACTTCGCCGACCGCGAGGTGAACTCCACGACCGGCACGCTCACGCTGCGCGCGGTGTTTGCAAACCCGGCCGATCTCCTGCGCCCGGGCATGACCGGGCGGATACGCGTCGTCTACGAGGTGGCTAAAGAGGCGATTGTCATTCCGCAGAAGGCCGTGTCGGAGTTGCTTGGTCGGGCATTCGTCAGCGTGGTGCTTGCCGACGGCAAGGTCGAGCAGCGGCCCGTCGTCACCGGCGATCGCATCGGCGATCAGTGGCTGATCCGCGACGGGCTGAAGCCGGGTGACACCGTGATCGTCGAGGGGCTGCAGAAGGCGCGTCCGGGCAGCATCGTGAAGCCGATGCCACTCGCTGCCACGCCCGATGCCGCAGCCACAGCAGCATCGGGTGCGCCCGCTGCCGCCGCGAAGAAGTAGCGCCGCCATGGTTCGTATCTTCATCGACCGCCCGGTCCTCGCGATCGTGATCGCGCTGGTGATGACCATCGCCGGCGCGGTGGCCGGCCTGAGCCTGCCGATCGCGCAGTTCCCGCAGATCACGCTGCCCACGATCCGGGTGAGTGCGGCCTACCCCGGCGCGAACGCCGAGGTGGTCGAGCGCGCGGTGTCACAGGCGATCGAGAAGCAGGTCAACGGCGTCGAGGGCATGCTGTACATGTCCTCGAGCGCCGCCGGCAACGGTGCCTACGCCCTCGACGTGACCTTCGGCCTGGATCGCAACGCCGATATCGCAGCGGTGCAAGTGCAGAACCGGGTGTCGCAGGCCAACGCGCAGCTGCCGTCCGAGGTGCTGTCGGCGGGCCTGTCCACGACCAAGAGCACGCCCGACGTGCTGATGTACGTGGCGCTGTTCTCGCCCAATGGCAGCTACGACGAACTGTTCGTCAACAACTACCTGTCGATCAACATCGTCGAGTCGATCAAGCGGATCAAGGGCGTGGGCACCGTGCAGGTGTTCGGGTCGGAGTTCGGCATGCGCATCTGGCTGCGTCCCGACCGGATGTCGCGCCTGGGCATCACGACGGCAGACGTCTACCGCGCCGTACAGGAGCAGAACGTGCAGGCGCCAGCCGGCCAGATCGGCGCCGAGCCGTCGCCGCCGTCGCAGCAGTTCCAGTACGGCCTGCAGGTGCGCGGGCAGCTCGAGCAGGCCGACGAATTCGCCAACATCATCATCCGCGCGCAGCCCGACGGCTCGGTGATCCGGGTGAAAGACATCGGGCGGGTCGAGCTGGGATCCAAGGACTATTTCTTCAGCACGCGCTACAACGGCAAGCCGGCCACCGCGTTCTCTATCAGCCTGACGCCGGACGCGAGCGCGATCGAGACCTCGGCGCTGATCCAGGCGCAGCTGCAGGAACTGGCCTCCGCCTATCCGGCGGACCTCGCGCACGAGATCGTGATCGATAACACGATCTTCGTGAAGGCGTCGCTGGAAGAGGTGGTGCACACGTTCGTGGAGGCGCTGCTGCTGGTGCTGGTCGTCGTGTTCCTGTTCCTGCAGAGCTGGCGTGCGACGGTCATCCCGATGATCGCAGTGCCGGTGTCGCTGGTGGCGACGTTCGCGGCGTTCGTGCTGCTCGGCTTCACGATCAACACGCTGACGCTGTTCGGCATGGTGCTGGCGATCGGCATCGTCGTCGACGATGCGATCGTGGTGGTCGAGGCAGTCGAACACCACATGCACGCCAACGGCCTGTCGCCGCGCGATGCGACGATCAAGGCGATGGAGGAGGTGACCGGCCCAGTGATCGCGATCGCGCTGATCCTGGCTGCGGTGTTCGTTCCGGTGGGCTTCCTCGGCGGCATCGCCGGCGTCATGTACCAGCAGTTCGCGATCACCGTTGCCGTCTCGACGCTGCTCTCGGCGGTGGTCGCATTGACGCTGACTCCGGCGCTGTGCGCGCTCCTGCTGCAGCCGAAAGACCATCACGCAAAGCCCGGCCTGCTCGGGCGCTTCTTCAACGGCTTCAACACCGTGTTCAACGCGATCACCGAGCGGTATGGTGCCGGTGTCGCGCGTGCGATCCGCTCCAGCGTGCTCGTGCTGCTGGTGCTCGGAATCCTGATCGGCACCGCGGTCGCGCTGATGCAGAAGGTGCCGGGCGGTTTCGTGCCGCCGGAAGACCAGGGGTACTTCTTCGCCGCGGTGCAGCTGCCGCCGGCGGCATCGCTCAACCGCACCCGTGCGGTGACGGCCGATTTGCAGAAGCTGATCGAAGCGACGCCAGGCGCCGAACGCTCGCTGATCATCAACGGCTACAACCTGCTCACCGGCAGCGTGCAGTCCGACAGTGCGCTGGTGGTGATCGCGCTCAAGCCGTGGGAGGAGCGCACGACACCGGAACTCGGCCTGCGCAGCATCATCCGCGATTTCTACAGGCGGGCGCAGGGGCTGCGCGACGCCACCGTGCTGCCGTTCAACCCGCCGCCGATCCCCGGCATGGGCTCGACCGGCGGTTTCTCGTTCAAGCTGCAGGACCGTGCCGGCAACACGCCGCAGGACCTCGCGCGAGTCGCACAGGAATTCACGGATGCCGCGCGAAAGCGGCCCGAGATCGGCACCATCTATTCGAAGTTCGACCCGCGCACGCCGGCGATCCGCCTGGAGATCGACCGCGAGAAGGCGAAAAAGCTCGGCGTGGCGATCAACGACATCTCGACTGCACTGCAGACCTTCCTCGGCGGCGTCAATGTCAATGAGTTCTCGCGCTTCGGCCGCAACTTCAAGGTGTCGCTGCAGGCCGAGCCCGAGTTCCGCGCAGACATCAAGTCGCTCGGCCTGATGTACGTGCGCAACCAGAAGAACGAGATGGTGCCGCTGTCGACGCTGATCGTGCCGGTACCGATCAGTGCGCCGACGGTGATCCAGCGCTACAACCTCTTCCGCACCGCCGACATCGGCGGCGATTCGGCGCCGGGCTACAGCTCGGGGCAGGCGATCGCGGCGCTGGAGCAGGTGGCGCGCGAGGTGCTGCCCACCGGCTACGGTTTCGAGTGGTCGGGCATCAGCCTGCAGGAGAAGGCCTCGGCCGGGCAGGCGCCGGTCGTCTTCGCCTTCGCGATCGTGTTCGTGTTCCTGTTCCTCGCCGCACTGTACGAAAGCTGGGCGGTGCCGTTCGCCGTCCTTTTCGCGGTGCCGCTGGGCATCTTCGGTGCGATGCTCGGCCTGTTCCTGACCGGGCTCACCAACAATATCTATGCGCAGATCGGCATCGTGCTGCTGATCGGCCTCGCGGCGAAGAACGCGATCCTGATCATCGAGTTCGCGAAGATGCGACGCGACCAGGGCGCAGATGCCGTCAGTGCGGCGATCGAGGCGTCCAAGCTGCGGCTGCGGCCGATCATCATGACTTCGTTCGCGTTCATCCTGGGCGTGGTGCCGCTGATACTCGCCAGCGGCGCGGGTGCAGCCTCGCGTGTATCGATGGGTGTCACCGTGTTCAGCGGGATGCTCGCCGCGACGCTGCTGGCGATCTTCTTCGTGCCGGTGCTGTATGTCACCGTCGAGCGGCTGGTCGCGCGCTTCGGCGGCAAGCGCCGGGCAGGCGGCGCGTCGACCGCGCTGCCTGCCGGTGCAGGAAACGAGGCCTCGAAGTGATGCGTACCCCAGGCGCAGTGGCGCTCGCGATGCTGCTGGCCGTCGCAGGGTGCAAGGTCGTCGGCGACGATTACGCGCGTCCCGCAGTCGACGTTCCCGGCACCTTCCGTGGTCCCGCTGCGGCGGGCGATTCGCTGGGCGAGGCCGACTGGCGCAGCGTGTTCACCGATGCGCAACTGCAGGCGCTGGTCGAGCAGGTACTCGCCAGCAACCTCGACCTGCAGTCAGCGGCAGCGCGCGTGCGCGAGGCGCAGGCAACCCTCGCTCTGGTGCGCTCAGAGCGCCTGCCGCAGGCATCATTGGGGCTGAGCACGCAGGTGGTGCCACGCAACCCGGGCGACGCGCTCACCTCGCGTTTCCTCGCAGCCGGCCTGCTGTCGTGGGAGATCGACCTCTGGGGCCGCATCGAGCGTCGGGTCGAGGCGAGCGGAGCGGATCTCGCCGGACAGCGTGCAGCGGTGGCAGGCGCGCGCGTGTCGCTGGTGGGCGAGACCGCCAGTCGTTACTTCGAACTGGGCAGCGCGCGCGAGGTACTCGCTGCCACCGAACGCAGCGCGCAACTGGAGCGTGATGCGCTGCGCCTCATGCAGAGACGCAACAAGGCCGGCATCGTGTCGGCGGCGGAAGTGCGGCAGGCCGAAGGCCAGCTCGCCTCCACCGAGGCCCGGCTGCCATCGATCCAGCGCCAGGTTTCGGCAATCGAGAACGTGCTCGCGCTGCTGCAGGGGCGCCCGCCCGGCCCGGGCCCCGTGCTGCCAGCGGTTCTTCAGCTGCCCGCGGCACTGCCCGCAGGGCTGCCGTCGTCGCTGCTTGAACGGCGGCCGGACCTGCGCCAGTCAGAGCAGCGGATGGTAGCGGCCAATGCGCGCGTGGGCGAGGCAAAGGCGCTGTTCCTGCCCAGCCTCTCGATCACCGGTGCCTTCGGTGCGATCAGCGGCCAGCTCGACCAGCTGTTGCGGGGTGGCGCGCAGGACGTGGCCTCGCTGGGCCCGAACGTCTCGCAGGCGCTCTATGCGGGCGGTGCGCTGGTGGCCAACCGCGATGCGGCCGTCGCGCGCAGCGAGCAGGCGGTGCTCGCCTATCGCTCGGCCGTGCTCAATGCACTGCGCGAGGTGTCCGATGCGCTGACCTCCTACGAACTCAGCGGCGCGGAATTCGAACAGCAGGTCAAGCGCGCCACCGCCACCCGTGAGGCGCTGCGGCTGGCCGACCGGCGCTTCGCGGCTGGCGTGATCAGCTACCTCGAAGTACTCGATGCACAACGGCAACTGCTGACCGCCGAGACCGAACTGGTCAATTCGAAGCTCAATCGCCAGCTCGCCCTGGTGCAGGCCTATCGCGCGCTCGGCGGAGGCTGGGACAGTCGCTGACCCGCCTGATTAGCCACCACGGTCTGTGTGCAGCACGACGACCAGCCGCCCTGCTCTGGTCATTCCGATCGACAGTCAGCGCGCCTCACCGCGTTTTTCCAC
>CAMDXD010000275.1 GCA_945877995.1 Bordetella parapertussis | reverse complement strand
CGCAGGGCATGGACCTGACCGAATCGTCGCCGGCGGAGTTCTCGACGTTCATCCGCAGCGAGATCGAGCGCTGGCGCAAGGTCGTGCAGGCCACCGGCGCGAAGGTCGAATAGCGCGCCCGGCAGGCGCCGACCGCGGTGCGCCCGATCCGGCGCACCGCGGCGTTCAACGCATCAGCTGCGGGGTTTCCCGCACACCTCGAACGCCGTCGCCAGGTACACCTTCGCAGCGGTATACAGGTCGTCGATGCTCACATGCTCGCCGACCGCATGCATCTGGCTGCCCTTGACGTCCGGATGGCTGCGTCCGCCCGGCCCGTAGCACAGGGTCGGCACGCCGTAGCTGCTCAGGTGCACCGCATCCGCACCCGGTCGGCGGATGATGAACGTCGAGTCGGTGCCGACGACATGGCGATGCGCCGCCATCACCACCTGGCTGATCAGCGGTGACTCGCCGATGTCGGTCGGCGGATCGCTGACATAGGCGTCCATGATCGGCTCGGCGCACCTGCGCGATTGCGCGAACGCGCGCAGCACCGGTCGCAGCGACCGCTTCAGGTCGTCGGTGGTCGTGCCGGGGATGGTGCGTACATCGAGGTACAGGCTGCACTCCCACGGGTTGCGCGACACCCGCCAGGGCAGGCCGCCGCGGATCGCCGCGAAGGTGACGTTAGGCCGCTCACCCTTGTATTCGTGGCTCGCGCTGTACTGCTTCGCCCAGTCGAACAGCATCGACTGCAGCACGTGCATCTCGTTGATCGCGTTCACCACCACCGGCCGGGCGGACCAGGCCGAATGGCTCATGGTGCCGGCCACCGTGATGCGGAACCAGGTGACGCCCATGTTGGCGGTCGATACCTGCAGCGTGGTCGGCTCGCACAGCAGGCCGTAGTCGGCGGTGACGCCGTGGGTGACCATGAAGCGGGTGCCGATGCCGTAGCCGGACTGCGCCTCGGAGCGGAATTCCTCCACCTGGCACTTCTCGGTCTCGCCCACCACGCCGCCATAGAGCACGTCGCCTTCGAGCTTCACGCCGGCCTTGGCCAGCGCCTCCATCGCGACCATCGCAGAGGCGAGGCCGCTCTTCATGTTGTTCGCGCCCAGGCCCCAGATCCAGCCGTCGCGCACGATGGCCTTCGGCTTGAAGCCCTCCGCGGGAAGGTAGTCTTCGTCGCCATCTGACGAGGTGTCCATGTGCCCGGTGAACAGCAGGTTGTTGCCTCGCCCGGTGCCGGAAAGCACGCCGATCGCGTTCGGGCGACCGGGGCTGACCTCCTGCAGGTACGAGCGGATGCCGGACTTCTGCAGGCGGGCCACGATGTACTCGGCAAGTGCCGCCTCGCGCCCGGTCGGGCTGCAGATGTCGACCATGTCGACCAGGGTGTCGCGTACCGCTTCCGGGGTGATCAGCGCCAGCGCGCGCGCATGGTCGGGATGATCGAACATCGTGTCCTCCTAGCCTTCCACCTTCATGCCGACTTCCTCGGCGAGCTTGCGGGTGCGGATGATGTACTCCCGCACGAACGCATCGAATACCTGCGGCGTCGACGATACCGGTTCGGCGCCGAACGCGCTGAAGCGTTCGCGCACATCGGGCAGCGCCAGGATGCGCGCCATCTCCTTGGAAACGCGCTCGCGGATCGCCAACGGCGTGCCGGCCGGCGCGAGCACGCCGAACCAGTCCTCGCTCTCGTAGCCGGGCACACCAGCCTGCGCCAGCGACTGCAGGCCTGGCATGTACTTGGTGCCGGCGAGCGAGCTGCTGACCAGGATCTGCAGCTTGCCTTCGCGCGCCAGCGGCAGTGCATTGGGCCCGGGCGCGAAGGCGTAGAGCACGCGTCCGTTCATCGCATCGTTCACTGCCTCCGGCGTGCCCTTGTAGGCGACATGGTCGGCCTTGAAGCCCGCCAGATGCGCGGTCGCTGCGGCATGCAGGTGCGCGGTGCTGCCGACACCGGCCGACCCGTACACCACGCCCTGCGGCTGCGCCTTGGCAAAGGCGATCAGGTCCTTCAGCGTCTTGAAGCCGCGCGCCGGCGACACGACCATGAAACTCGGCGAACGTGCGGTCTGTCCGACGCCGACGAAGGCCTTGATCGGGTCATAAGGCAGCTTCGGATCGATCGCCGAGCGCACGCCGAACGCACTCGGCACCGCGAGGTAGGTGTAGCCATCAGGCTTCTGCGTCGAGACGTACTGCGCCGCGATCACGCCACCTGCGCCGGCCCGGTTCTCGACCAGCACCGGCGAGTTCCAGGCCTCGGTCATGTACTTCGCGATGATCCGCGTGACCACGTCGGTGCCGCCACCGGCGGTGGCCGGGATGATGAAGCGGATCGGCTGCGATGGATAACCAGCAGCAGGGTCGGCCGGCTGGGCGAGCGCGAAGCCCGGGCCGGCCAGCAGTGCGGAGGCCACGGCGGCGACCAGGGCGCGGCGCGGCAGGTTCGAGGGACGGAACGGTGAATGACGGTTCATGGTAATCCTCGACGGTGAAGTGTCCGGGTTCCAGCAAGAAGGGTGCCGGTGATTGCAGTTTGTCACGGCACGTACACCCACAGGTCCAGCATCACGACCGCGCCCGGCACTGCCAGCCCCGGCACCTCGATCGCCGAGAACGGCAGGTAGTGGCCGGGCAGGTGCTTCTGCCACGCCCGCCAGGCCGGGTGGAAGCCGTAAAGGTCGGTGTGGAACTGCTGCGCGCGCACCGTGTTGGCGAGCGAGGTGCCTGCCTTGCGGCAGATCGCCTCGGCCTGCTCGAGGATGCGGTTCATCTGCAGCTCGGCCGGCGTGCCGAACCACGGCTGGCGCGGATCGATGCGCACGTCCGGTGCAAGGGCGCCACGGGCATCGACTGCCATCAGCCCGGACAGGAACAGCAGGTCGCCCGCGCGCACCGCCTGCGGATGGCCGGCGAACGCGGTCGGCACGCCGGCATCGATGACCTTTTTCTTCGTGCGCCCGCCGTGCTTCAGGCTGATCGTGTTGATCTCGATGCGCCCGGTCTCGCAGATGAAGCCCGGATTCGACGTCGTGATGATCGTGGTTGCCGGGATGTCGCCGCCGAACTGCTCGGCCCAGACCTCGTTGAACGCCGGCACGTCGTCGATGTCGCGCAGGTAGACCTGCGCCTTCACCACGTCGGCCAGCGTGTTGCCGACCACCGCCAGCGCCGGCTTCAGCTTGCGCTCGATGGTAAAGCCGGCCTCGAGCTTGATCGGCGTGCCCTTCCACAGGTGCCCCGCCGGCATGCGCGCCGCCGGATCGAGCGGGCCTTCCTCGGTCTTCAGCGCTTCCGACGTCTGCCCTGCGATGAACACATGGTCGCCGCAGGTGAGCACCGGACTGTAGCCCGAGGTGACATGCACCGGCAGGTTGGCCGGACGATGCTGCGTCGGCGCGAAGCCGCTGCCGGAGGCCACCGCCATCAGTTGCACTTCCATGTCCTGCCCGTCGAGCAGGAACTTCTGGTGCAGGTTCGAGGTGCTCGGCGGCACATGGCCGTGGAAGAACTCGCGCCGCACCTCATGATACGCATCGACCACATGGCCGCCGGTGTAGTACTGGTCCACGCGCACCACCTGCGCGCGGTCGCTGCCGCCAGCCTTGAGCACCTTCGCGAAGTTGGCGAACACCTGGCGCGCCTCCTTCTTGTACTTGGGCACCGAATGGCGCGGCGCCTCGGCGTCGACCACTTCGGGCGCCATGCCGTTGACGAAATCCGCCGTACCCTTGTGGCCGGTGGCGAACACCCAGCGGCCAGCGCGGATGCCGGGGGCGTAGCGCACGTTGCCGGGCTGGATCTCTACCGGCAGCAGCGCGGTGACCGCGCCCTGCATCAGGCTGTGGGAGGTCTTTCGGGTAGCCATGGAGGGTCCGTTACTGATCGATGTAGCATTGTATCGGCCGTGAGCCCGATGCACTGTATCCCCACGCAAAGAAGCAAGGACCAACGAGATGACCCCTGCCACCGGAACCGACACCATCGAGGGTCGCCTCGCCGCGATGGGCTACACCCTGCCACCGCCGTTCGTGTTCCCGAAGAACAACCGTACCGGCTGCACCCAGGGCGGCAACATCCTCTACCTGTCCGGCCACGGCCTCGACCTGCCGAAGCTGCCCGGCGTGCGCCAGACCGGCAAGTTCGGCGTCGACATCACCGTCGACGAAGGCTATGCAACCGCACGCGCAGTGGCCCTGACCATGCTCTCCACGATCAAGGCGCACTGCGGATCGCTCGACCGGGTGAGGCACGTGCTGCGCCTGTTCGGCATGGTCAACTGCACGCCCGACTTCCACCAGCCACCGCAGGTGATCGACGGTGCCTCGGACCTGCTGTTCGAACTGTTCGGCCCTGACGCCGGCTGCCATGCGCGCTCGGCGGTCGGGCATGTGTCGCTGCCGCGGGGGATTGCGGTGGAGATCAACGGAGAGTTCGAACTGCATCCCGGTTGAGGCGCTGGCGACCTGTTCAGCCCGCGTCGAAGCGTATTCCCTGCGCCAGCGGCAGTTCATCCGAATAGTTGATCGTGTTGGTTGCACGCCGCATGTACGCCTTCCACGCATCGCTGCCCGACTCGCGCCCTCCGCCGGTGTCCTTCTCGCCGCCGAACGCGCCGCCGATCTCCGCGCCCGACGGACCGATGTTCACGTTGGCGATGCCGCAGTCGCTGCCCGCGGCGGACAGGAATCGCTCGGCTTCGCGCAGGTCGGTGGTGAAGATGCTCGAGGCCAGGCCCTGGGCGACCGCGTTGTTCAGCACGATGGCCTCGTCGAACGTGCGATAACGCAGCACGTAAAGGATCGGCGCGAAGGTCTCCTGCTGCACGATGGATGACTGGGTCGGCATCTCGACCAGTGCGGGTGCGCGGTAGCAGGCGTGCGGATGCGTCGATTGCAGCCGCGCTTCGCCGCCGATGACCATGCCGCCGTCGGCGATCGCGGCATCGAGCGCACGCTGCATCGCCATGCCGGCTGCCGCGTCGATCAAGGGCCCGACCAGCGTGCCGGGCTCGCGCGGGTCGCCGACCGCCAGTGTCGGCCACAGCGCGCGCAAACGCGGCAGCAGCCGGTCGGCAATCGATTCATGCACGATCAATCGTCGCAGCGTGGTGCAGCGCTGGCCGGCAGTTCCGACGGCGGCGAAAACGATCGCGCGCAGCGCGAGATCGATGTCGGCCGACGGTGCCACCACCATTGCATTGTTGCCCCCCAGTTCGAGCAGCACGCGGCCGAAGCGCACGGCCACCACCGGTGCCACCGCGCGGCCCATGCGCGTGCTGCCGGTGGCGGACACCAGCGCAACCCGCGCATCGGCAGCCAGCGCCTCGCCGATCGACGCATCTCCCTGCAGCACCGTCGACAGCGCCGACGGCGCCGCGTCGAAACCTTCACACGCGGACTCGAACAGCCGCTGGCAGGCGAGCGCGGTCAGCGGCGTCTTCTCCGACGGCTTCCACACCACCGCGTTGCCGCACACCCAGGCCAACGCCGCGTTCCACGCCCACACCGCCACCGGGAAGTTGAACGCGGAGATCACCCCGACCACGCCGAGCGGATGCCAGGTCTCCATCATCCGGTGGCCGGGACGCTCGGTGGCAATGGTCAGCCCGTACAGTTGGCGGGACAGCCCGACCGCGAAATCGCAGATGTCGATCATCTCCTGCACTTCGCCCAGGCCTTCCTGCAGGATCTTGCCGTTCTCCAGCGTGACCAGCCGGCCGAGGTCGTCCTTTGCAGCGCGCAGTTTCAGGCCGAAGCGGCGCACG
>CAMDXD010000274.1 GCA_945877995.1 Bordetella parapertussis | reverse complement strand
TTCCACGTCGGGGTGGCGGTGGATACGCCCGACGGACTGGTGGTGCCGGTGATCCGCGACTGCGACCGCAAGGGCGTGGCCGACATCGCGCGCGACCTGGCTTCCCTGTCCGATGCGGCGCGCGAACGAAAGCTGAAGGCGGCCGACATGCAGGGCGGATGCTTCTCGATCTCGAGTCTCGGCGGCATCGGCGGCACCGCATTCACGCCGATCATCAATGCGCCCGAGGTAGCGATCCTGGGCGTATCGAAGGCGACGATCCAGCCAGTGTTCAGCGACGGTACCTTCGTGCCCCGGCTGATGTTGCCGCTGTCGCTGTCCTACGACCACAGGGTGGTCGACGGGGCCACCGGCGCACGCTTCATCGCCCATCTGAACGGGTTGCTGGCGGACGTGCGCAGGCTGCTGCTCTGATGCCCACCGACGCCGGCTCTGCCAGGTGCGCACGCCGTTGAAGCCGATCGGCATCCTCGGGGGCACGTTCAACCCCGTCCACTTCGGGCACCTGCGCATTGCCGAGGAACTCGGCGATGCGCTCGACCTGGACGAGGTGCGACTGATGCCGGCCAACATGCCGCCGCTGCGCACCGTGCCCGCCGTATCGGGTGCGGAACGGCTGCACATGGTCCGGCTGGCGATCGCCGACAACAGCCGGCTGGTCGCCGACGAGCGCGAAGTCGCCAAGACCTCCCTCTGCTATACAGTCGACACCCTGGCCGAACTGCGCGCCGAATTCGGCCCCGAGCGGCCGATCTGCCTGATGCTGGGTGCCGACGCGTTCGCCCGGTTGCACCGCTGGCACCGCTGGCGCGACCTGTTCGCGCTGGCCCATTTCGCGGTGGCTGAGCGCGGCGGTCATGCCTCGATCGCCACCGCTGCGCTCGACCACGAGCTGGCGGCCGAGCTGCGGGCCCGCCGCGTATCCGAGGTGGGGTTGCTCGCCGAGCAGCCCGCCGGCGCGATCTACCTCGCGCCCACCAGTGTGCTGCAGATCTCGGCCACGCGGATCCGCGGCCTGATCGCGCACGGGGCAAGTGCCCGATACTTGCTGCCGCAGCCTGTGCTCGACTACATTCATGACCGTGGCATCTACCGGCAGGCTGAAGATCAATGATCGAGTGCGCATGAGAATAGATACGATGAAGCGCGCGGTGATCGACGCGCTGGAAGACGTGAAGGCCAAGGATATCGTCGCCTTCAACGTCACCAAGATGACGACACTATGCGACTGGGTCGTCATCGCGTCGGGTGACTCGAACCGCCAGACGAAGGCGCTGGCGGCGAACGTGCGCAACAAGCTGAAGGACGCCGGAGCCGAGGTGATCGGCGTAGAGGGCGAGGCCGTCGGCGAGTGGGTCCTGGTCGACCTCGGCAAGGTGATCGTGCACATCATGCAGCCCACCATCCGCGCGCACTACAACCTGGAAGAACTCTGGGCTCCGCCGCCGCGCGCCCGCCGCCGCGCCCCGGATACTGCCGCCTCCGGGGCGGCGTCCGAGCCGCCGCACTGACGCCGGCTGGCCAGCGCATTGCGATTCCGGGTCATTGCCGTCGGCGAGCGCGTGCCGGCCTGGATTGCCGAGGGCATCGCCGAGTACTGCGGACGCCTGCCACGGCTGTACAGGCTGGAAGTGACCACCGTGAAGGCGAGCCCGCGCACCCAGGGCAAGCCGGTAGCGGCGATGATGGAGGCCGAAGCCAGCCGCCTTGAAGCAGCCGTGCCCGAAGGGTTCGTGCGCGTCGCGCTCGACGAGCACGGCCGCTCGCTCGACACACGGGCATTCGCGGCGGCGATCGAACGCTGGCGCACCCAGGCACCGGGGATCGCCTTCTGGATCGGCGGCCCTGACGGCCTCGCCCCTGCGCTCGCAGCCCGCGCTTCGATGACCCTTGCGCTGTCCGCGCTGACCCTGCCGCACGCGCTCGCACGACTGGTGCTCGTCGAACAGATCTACCGCTGCGTTTCGCTTCTGGAGCATCATCCGTATCATCGCGAGTGAGAACCTGCCGCCAGCCGAGCGAAGGCACCATGACCATCAGCCGTCCACTGCTCTACCTGGCATCGCACAGCCCCCGGCGCCGCGAACTGCTGCGCCAGATCAACCTACGGTTCGAAACGCTCCTGCTGCGCTCTGACCTGGTTCGCGGCAGCGACGTCGAGGAGATCCCGCGCGATGGCGAAGCGCCCGCCGACTACGTGAACCGGGTCACCATTGAAAAGGCGCGGGTCGGCGCAGTTCGCGCGCGGGAACGCGGACTCGCCCCGGGCGTGGTGCTGGCAGCCGACACCGAGGTGGTCATCGACGGCGAGGCGCTGGGCAAGCCGCGCGATGCCGCGGCGGCGACCCGTATGCTGTTGAGGCTGTCGGGGCGCAGCCATGAGGTGCTGTCCGCAGTGGCGGTAGCCACCAGCGAGACGCAGATCGACATCCGGATGACCCGCAGCGTGGTCACCCTGAAGGTGCTCGAGCCGGCCGAACTGCGCAGCTACGTATCCAGCGGCGAGCCGCTCGACAAGGCCGGATCCTATGCGATCCAGGGCATCGGGGCACTGTTCGTCACGCGTATCGAGGGCAGCTACTCGGCGGTCATGGGCCTGCCGCTGTACGAGACAGGTGAACTGCTGCGCAGCAGCGGCTTCGACCTGCCATGAGCGAAGACATCCTGGTCAACGTCACTCCGCAGGAAACCCGGGTCGCCGTAGTCGAGCAGGGCAGCGTCCAGGAACTCCACATCGAGCGCACTCGAAGCCGCGGCCTCGTCGGAAACATCTGCATGGGACGGGTGGCGCGGGTACTGCCAGGCATGCAGTCGGCGTTCATAGACATCGGGCTTGACCGTGCGGCGTTCCTGCACGTGGGGGACATATTCGGTCACCGCCACGGGAACCCTCCGAACGAGGCGGCCAGGCCGATCGAGAAGATCCTGCAGGAGGGCCAGCCACTGCTGGTGCAGGTCATCAAGGATCCGATCGGCACCAAGGGCGCGCGCCTGTCGACGCAGATCAGCCTTGCCGGCCGGCTGCTGGTCTACCTGCCGCAGGATCCACACATCGGCATCTCGCAGCGCATCGAGAACGAGGCCGAGCGCGACCACCTGCGCGAGATGGTCGAGCGCGCCCGCCCCGCGGACGAGCACGGCGGCTTCATCATCCGCACCGTCGCCGAGGCCGCGACGGAGAGTGAACTGGCCGACGATATCAGCTATCTGCGTGCGCTCTGGGCATCGATCCAGGAGACCGTAGCCACCGCCGCCGCGCCCTCGCTGGTGCATGAAGACCTGAGCCTCGCGCTGCGCGTGCTGCGCGACATGTTCAGTGCGGACACCAGCCGGGTGATCATCGATTCGCGCGAGACACACCAGCGGGCCTGCGCCTTCGCCGAGCGATTCATGCCAGCCATCCTGCCCCGGGTTGAGCACCACGGTGGCGAACTGCCGCTGTTCGACGTGTATGGGGTCGAGAACGAGATCGAGCGCGCGATGTCGCGACGGGTCGACCTGAAGTCGGGCGGCTACGTGATCTTCGACCAGACCGAGGCAATGACCACGGTCGACGTGAACACCGGCGGCTTCGTCGGGGCGCGCAACTTCGACGACACCATATTCAAGACGAACCTCGAAGCCTGCCTGGTCATCGCCCGCCAGCTCCGCCTGCGCAACCTCGGCGGCATCATCATCCTGGACTTCATCGACATGGACAATCCGGAGCACCGCGAAGCCGTGCTTGCCGAATTGAAGAAGGCACTCGCCCGCGACCGCACCCGGCTCACAGTGAACGGCTTCACCAGCCTGGGGCTGGTCGAAATGACGCGCAAGCGCACGCGCGAGAGCCTTGCCCACATCCTGTGCGAACCCTGTCCCACCTGCTCCGCCCGCGGCGAGGTCAAGACCGCGCAGACGATCTGCTACACCATCCTGCGCGAACTGCTGCGCGAGGCCCGTCAGTTCAATGCCCGTGAATACCGGATCCTCGCCTCGCAGGCGGTGATCGACATGTTTCTCGACGAGGAATCGCACAACCTCGCGATGCTCGGCGATTTCATCGGCAAGCCGATCTCGCTGCAGGTCGAGACGGCCTACGGACAGGAACAGTACGACGTGATCCTGAAGTAGCGACGCCGTCACATGCCAGGGCATGGTGCGTTCAGGGCTGCGGGCCTGCAGGGGCCTGTGTCAATCGCCGTGCGTTGTCACGATCGCGTTTGACGGGCAGATCAGCTTCCCGGCCCCAGCCGCCTTCGTGGTTCTACGCCGTGGTGGCGTACGCACTCCTCGCCGCCGCGATCTGCGTCTCAGACAAGATGATGGACTCCGTCGCATGCGGAGCGGTCGAGGGCTGCGACGGGCGGTCCGCCGACGCTTCCGGAGGCAGCAACGCCTGCCGGATGTCTTCGAGCTCTGCGACATGGCCGTGCAGCGCCATTTTCAGCCGCTCCAGCTCTCTGGTACGGGTCTCGAGCGCGCGCACGTTCTCGGTGATCTTGCGCAGGCTGTCCAGGCGCCGATCGAGCATCTCTTCATGCTCCTTCAGCTGCATGGTCAGCGGCGACAGCGAAAGGTTAAGCCAGTTGTCGGTCTCGGTCGACACCTGCTGGAAGACCTTCTTCGCTTCGGCGACCAGCATGTCGTAGAACTTGCGGATCACCATGGCCTGGGGCTGCATCACCGTGGCCGGGCTCGCGCAGAACGCGATCGTCCCCTGCTTGAGTTGCAGCATGTGATCGCTGAACCGCGCCAGAGAGAACGGCGGCGGCGACAGCTTTGCGAAACCATATTTCTCGTGGAAGCTGATGTACACGGAATCCACCAAACCCTTGATCTGGTTGGTGAAACCCATGATCTTGTCGGTCTCCTTCTCGAAGTGGTTAAACAGCTGCTGCATCATCCGCATGAGCCCGATCGTGAACAGCTGTTCGTTCAGCTTCCGCCGGTACTCCTGGCAGATGCCGTCGATCTGGTCCGTGTCGAGGTTCGACTGCAGGATACGGCCCTGCTTCCTCACCACCGCATACGTATTCCGGAAGTTCTGCA
Organism: Bordetella parapertussis; assembly: GCA_945877995.1. Classification (GTDB taxonomy): domain Bacteria; phylum Pseudomonadota; class Gammaproteobacteria; order Burkholderiales; family CAIKXV01; genus CAIKXV01. The sequence goes on along the minus strand of CAMDXD010000274.1, from coordinate 741 downwards.
CCGTGTGCTGATAGGACGCGCGGTCATGCTCCAGCTTGACCAGCGCGGTCTTGATCATGCCCTGGCTCTTGCCGCGCAGGCTCGCCAGTTCGGCGAGCTCCGCATGGGTCGAGCGCAGCTTCGCCATCAACGTCTCGTACGAAGCCTCCACCAGCACGCCGAACTCGCGCGCCACGCGTTCGGCGATGATGCGCCGCCGGTCGGGGATCATCTGCACGAGCAGCGCTTCCAGGGCCTGTATCCCGCTGCGCTCGAGCAGGTCCGGGTCGTCCTTGATGCGCGCGATGAGCGCCTTCTGTGCGGACATCGGCAAGACGTTACTGCGCGGCAGGTTCAGTATCAGTGCGGTCGAATCGAGCTGGCCGTTCACTGCCTGCTCGATATCGCTGTCGCTCTTCAGGTCGTCCCAGATCAGGTCGACCTTGTTCAGCACCGCGACCGAACGCACCGCATTGTTCTGCACATGGCGCTGCCAGAGTTCCATGTCGCTGCGCGTCACGCCGGTATCCATCGCCAGCAGGAACAGCACCGCATGGGCGTTCGGGATCATCGACAGCGTGAGCTCAGGCTCGGTGCCGAGCGCGTTCAGGCCCGGGGTATCCAGGATAGCCAGCCCGGCCTTGAGCATCGGATGCGGGAAGTTGATCACCGCATGGCGCCATGTCGGCACCAGCACCTCGCCGGGCCCGACGCCGAGCGCGGCCGACAGCGCGGGGCTTGCGTCGTTGTACAGGCCGAGCC
>CAMDXD010000273.1 GCA_945877995.1 Bordetella parapertussis | reverse complement strand
GGACGGGCCTGGCGCTTCGCCGGCGAGCGATTCGACCGTCTCTATCGTGCAGCCATCGGCCTGTGCGGCAAGCATCAGGCAGCCACGGGCCGACACTCCGTCAACCAGCACCGTGCAGGCACCGCAGACGCCGTGTTCGCAGCCGACGTGGGTGCCGGTCAGCTGCAGGTCCTGGCGCAGGAAGTCGGCCAGGTTCTTCCGGTCGGCAACGGCGCGCTCGTATGCCTTGCCGTTGACGGTCACCGAGATGGTATGGACGGGTCCTTCGTTGCTCATGACGTTCTTCCTGTGCCGTCGGCGGATCCTGCGGCGGCATGCGCCGCGCTGCGCGACAGCGCGACCGGGATCGCGCGCGCAGCGAGCGTGCTCGCCAGCCGCTGCCGGTACCACGCGGGTACCTGCGGGTCGCCGAGCGCCTCGACCTGGCCGCAGCAGGCTGCCGCCGCTGCAATGTCATCCGCGCCGACCCTGCTGCCCAGCAGCCTGGTTTCGGCGTCCGGGACGCGAACCGGTGTCGAGGCGACACCACCCAGGGTGATCGACACGCGGCTGGCACGCCCCGAGGCGTCAAGTTCGAGCAGCACCGCGACCGCGACGATCGCGTAATCGCCATGGCGTCGTGCGAACTCGAGGAAGGCCCAGCCGTGTCCGGGTGCCCACGGCCTGAAGCGCACGTCGGCCAGGATCTCGCCGTCTTCCAGTGCCGGCGTCATCAGGTCGACGGCGAACGCGCGCATTGCAAGCTCGCGGCGTCTGCCCGGGCTGACGATCGCGAGGCGCGCGTCCATCGCCATCGCCACGGTGGGCTGTTCGGCTGACGGATCGAGGTGGCAGAGGCTGCCGCCGATCGTGCCGCGGTTGCGCGTCTGCCGATGGCCGACCCACTGGATGGCCTCGGCCAGCAGCGGCAGGCGTGCCCTCACCAGCGGGGAGAACTCGATCTCCCGCTGGCGCGTCATCGCGCCGAACACGATGTCTTCGCCCTCTTCGCGGATGCCCGACAGGGCTGCCACGCGGTTCAGGTCGATCAGGTTCTCTGGGGCGACCAGCCTGAAGTTGAGCATCGGCATCAGGGACTGCCCGCCGGCCAGCAGGCGCGGGCCGGGCAGGGTGGCGGCGAGCGACAGTGCCTCGTCGAGCGTGCGCGGCGCGTGGTAGCGGAACGGTGGAGCTTTCATCCGGTGGCGCGCCTACTCCTGCTTGATGCCGGCGACGGCGGCAATGCGCCGGTAGCGCTCGACGTCGGCGCGCAGCAGCTTCGCCGTGTCGGCACCGGAGCGGAAGAAGGGATCAAGCCCGGCACCCGCGAGCTTCTTGCGCAGGTCGGGTTCCTGCAGCACGCCGCGCACGTCGGCCTCTACCTTCCTCACCACGTCATCGGGCGTCGCGGAGGGGGCGAGAAGGCCGTAGTAGTTCTCGACCGCGAAGTTCTTCAGTTCGGGCATGCCCGAGTCGCGGAAGGTCGGGATGTCGGGCGCCAGCGGCGAGCGGTCCTGGCTGCTCAGTGCCAGCGCGCGCAGCTTGCCCTGCTGCACGAAAGGCAGCGCGCTGGCGAGCGTGACCGCGATCACGTCGAGCTGGCCGCCGACCGCGTTGGCGACCGCGATCGCGCAGCTGTGCGGGATGTGCAGGGCCGAGGTGCGGGTCTCGAACTTGTAGAGTTCCATCGTGAAGTGATGCGTGGTGGCCATGCCGCAGCTCGCATAGTCGAGCTTGTCGGGCTGGGCGCGCATCAGGCCGGTGAACTCCTGCAGCGTGTTCGCCTTCACGCGGGGATTCACCGCCAGCAGGATCGGCGCGGACGTGGCCAGCGCGACCGGCTTGAAGTCTTTCAGCAGGTCGAAGGACAGCTTCGACAGCAGCGCCGCGTTGACCGCATGCGACGCGGCGACCAGCAGCAGCGTGTAGCCGTCCGGGTTCGCTCGCGACACGAGTTCGGCACCGACGCTGCCGCCGGCCCCGGTGCGGTTCTCGACCACCACCGGCTGTTTCCAGAGTTCGCCCAGGCGTGCGCCCAGGATGCGGCCGGTCAGGTCGGCGCCACCGCCCGGGGGGAAGGTCGCCACGAAACGCACTGGCTTGGTGGGAAAGGACTGCTGCGCGGTGGCGGCCGAAGACAGTGCCGCGAGCAGCGCGCACAGCAGCGCGGCATTCAGGCGGCCGGCAGGGCGCTGCCGTGCGCAAGGACGCGGGATAAGGGAGGGCATGGAGTCGTTCCGTGAAAGGATGCGCGATTATGTGCCGGTTACTCCGGCTTGATGTTCGCCGCTGTGGCGATGCGCCGGTTGCGCTCGATGTCGGCGACCAGCAGCTTGCGGGTATCGGCAGCCGAGCGGAAGAACGGATCGAGGCCGGATGCCGCCATCCGCTTCTGCAGATCGGGGTCCTGCAGCGAGGTGCGGATGTCTGCTTCGATCTTCGACACGATGCGATCGGGCGTGGCCAGCGGCGCAATGAAGCCGTAGTAGTTGTCGACGGCGTATCCCTTGAGTTCGGGCATCCCGGAGTCCCGGAATGTCGGGATTTCCGGGGCGAGCGGCGAGCGTGCCTGGCTGGCCAGCGCGATCGCGCGCAGCTTGCCCTGCTGCACGAATGGCAGCGCCGTGGCCAGGGTGACTGCGGCGATATCCAGCTGCCCGCCGATCACCATGGCGACTGCATTCGCGCAACTGGTCGGGATGTGCAGCGCTGCGGTCTTCGTCTCGAACTTGTACGACTCCATCGCGAAGTGATGGGTGCTGGCCATGCCGCAGCTCGCATAGTCGAGCTTGTCGGGTTGGACGCGCAGCAGGCCGGTGAATTCCTGCAACGTGGATGCCTTCACCCGTGGATGCACGACCAGTGCCACCGGTGCCGAGGCCGCCAGTGCCACCGGCTTGAAATCGCGTACCAGGTCGAACGGCAGTTTCGCGAGCAGGGCGGCGTTGACCGTGTGCGAGGTGGCCACGACCAGCAGCGTGTGGCCGTCGGGCGTCGCGCGGAACACCAGCTCCGCGCCGAGGCTGCCGCCGGCGCCGGGCCGGTTCTCGACCATGACCGGCTGCTTCCACAGTTCGCCGAGCCGCGCACCGACGATGCGCCCGGTGAGGTCTGCACCACCGCCCGGGGAGAAGGTCGCCACCAGGCGGACCGGTCGCGTCGGCCATGCCTGCGCCGCGGGTGTGGACGCGGCGGGTTGGGATAGTGCTGGCGCCGCGAATAATGTCGCCGCGGCGAAGGCTGCCGGGAGGACGATGTTCGTGAACAGCGACAGGCGCAGGGCAGTGCGTCCGGGGCGGAATTGATCATGCATGGTGTCGGTGCCTGTGATGGAGGGAAGGATGGGATGCCGGCCGGCAGGCGACGTGCGGCCCGGGCGTGTCGGCGACGGGGGGCTAAGCCTCGAAGCGCATCGACAGGTCGAGTGCGCGCACGTCCTTGGTGAGGTTTCCCACCGAGATGCGGTCGACGCCAGTTGCGGCAATCGCGCGCACTGTATCGAGAGTGATGCCGCCCGAGGCCTCCAGGCGTGCACGGCCGGCGGTGAATGCAACCGCCGCATGCATCCGTTCCACCGAGAAGTTGTCCAGCAGGATCAGCGTTGCACCGGCGTCGAGCGCCTCGCCGAGTTGCGCCTCGGTCTCGACCTCGACCTGCAGCGGCTTGCCCGGTGCCACGCGGGCTGCGGCCCGCATCGCCGCCGTGATTCCGCCGGCGGCCGCGATATGGTTCTCCTTGACCAGTACCATGTCGTAGAGGCCCATCCGGTGGTTGGCACCGCCACCTGCGACGACCGCGTACTTCTGCGCGAAGCGCAACCCGGGCAGCGTCTTGCGCGTATCGAGGATCCGTGCCGGCGCGCCCGCGATCGCATCGACGTACTGGCGGGTGCGCGTGGCGACGCCCGACAGCAGCTGCAGGAAATTCAGGGCGGCACGCTCGGCCGTGAGCAGCGACCGCGCCGTCCCGCTGATTCGGCACAGAGCCTGCCCCGGCGCCACCGGCTCGCCCTCGGCGACCAGCCACTCGACCGAAACCGACGGGTCGACCAGCCTGAACACCGCATCGAACCACGGGCGCCCGCACAGTACTGCCGCCTCGCGCGCAACCACCCTGGCACGCAACCGGGTCTGTTCCGCGATCAGCGCGGCGGTCAGGTCACCGCTGCCGACGTCCTCGTCCAGCGCCCGGCGGGCATCGTCTTCGGCGTTGCGGGCGATCAGTTCTGGCGGGAAGCTCATGCGTTCTCTGGGTTGGTATGCGGGCGCGGCAGACGTCGATTCTAGCCAATTGCACTTATGATGGCGCAGTGGCCGCCTTCAGCGTGCGCCGGCCGCGCCGATATCGGCAGACGAGACTGCGCGCAGGAGGAATCCTCGATGTCGGACATCACGCATGTCGTGTCATGGGGGCTTGGCACCATCGCCGGCTTCGTCGTCCTCGTCGCGTTGGTGTTCGTGCTGCTGCGCGACATCACGCAGAAGCAGCATACGATCCTGCGCAACTACCCGGTGATCGGGCACCTGCGCTACTTCTTCGAGAACCTCGGCGAGTATTTCCGGCAGTACTTCTTCGCCGGGGATCGCGACGAGATGCCGTTCAATCGCGCCACGCGCGGCTGGGTATACCGGCTGGCGAAGAACGAAGGCGGCATCATCGGGTTCGGTTCCACCTACGACCTGCGCCAGCCGGGGTCGATCCTGTTCGTCAATGCGCCGTTCCCGGTGCTCGAGACCGACCAGTTGCCCACGCCATCGCTGCTCATCGGGGACGGATATTGCCGTTATCCGCTGTCCGGGCGGTCGGTGGTCAATGTCAGCGGCATGAGCTTCGGGGCGATCTCGGCACCCGCGGTGCGGGCGCTTTCGATGGGGGCGAAGGAAGCCGGCTGCTGGATGGACACCGGAGAGGGCGGCCTGTCGCCCTATCACCAAGAGGGTGGCTGCGATGTCATCATGCAGATTGGGACCGCCAAGTACGGCGTTCGCACCCGCGATGGCAGCCTGGACCACGACCGGCTGAGGGAACTCGGCCGCACGGTGGGCGCGTTCGAGATCAAGCTGTCCCAGGGCGCCAAGCCCGGCAAGGGTGGCGTGCTGCCCGCGATGAAGGTGACCGAGGAGATCGCGCGCATCCGGGGCATCCCGCCACACGAAGACTCGATCAGCCCGAACCGCCACCTCGACATCGCGGACATCGACCAGTTGCTCGATCGGGTGATGATGATCCGCGACCTGACCGGGCGCCCGTGCGGCGTGAAGACGGCGGTCGGCGGCTGGGCTTTCATCAACGAACTGTGCGAGGCTGTACTGCGGCGGGGTCTGGAGGCGGCGCCGGACTTCCTGGTGATCGACGGCGGCGAGGGCGGCAGCGGCGCGGCACCACAGGTACTTGCCGACCACATGGCCCTGCCGATCGCCGAAGCGCTTCCCCGGGTGGTCGACTCGCTGATCGAGGCCGGGCTGCGCGACCGGGTGCGGGTGGTCGCCTCGGGCAAGCTGGTGACTTCGGCCAAGGCGGCGTGGGCACTGTGCGCCGGTGCCGATTTCGTGAATACCGCCCGCGGCTTCATGCTGGCCCTGGGCTGCATCCAGGCGCTGCGCTGCCACACGAATACCTGCCCGAGCGGCGTCGCAACCCATAACCGACGCCTGCAGCGCGGGCTGGTGGTCGAGGAGAAATACCTGCGCGTTGCGCACTATGCGCAGAACATGGCGAAGGAGATCGACATGATCGCGCATTCGTGCGGCCTGAGGCATGCGCGCGAACTGCGACGCGAACACGTGCGCATCGTGCAGGACGCCAACCGCAGCATCGCCCTCAGC
>CAMDXD010000272.1 GCA_945877995.1 Bordetella parapertussis | reverse complement strand
GACCTTCGACTACGCGGTGACCGGTACCTGGGCGGAGCCGGCGGTCAACCGGACGGTGCGGCCGGAGCCGGGCAACGCGCCAGGCAGCGTCCCCGGCAACGCACCGTCGGCGACTGCGCCGGCGCCGGGCTGAGGCGGTGTCTATGCATGTGGTCCGGTCGATGGTCGCGTTGGCAGGCCTGATGGCGGTGCTGGCGCCCGTCGTGGCGCCGGTCCATGTACGTGCACAGACCCGCGTCCCGGCGCCGCTCGCGCTGAACGCATCGGGTGCGTGGACGATCGGCGATGAGGTATGGGACCGGCCGCGCAGCGCGGACGTGATCCGTATGCTGCCCGCGGTGCGCGCCGCCGTCGCGGCGCTTGCCGGGACACCGCGCGGATCACTGGTTATTCGACACGCAGGCGGGCAGAATGACGGATTGCGCGCGGAAGAATTGCGCCACTGGCTGGTCGCACTCGCCGTCGAGCCCGGGCGGATGGAAATTGCGCCGGCCACGGCTGCCGCCATCGAAGGGCTGCCGCGGGGCTCGATGGTGCTGGAACTGGCGCGCTGAACGCAACGGAAGGCCAGTCATGCAGTCGATGCCGATCGAATCCCCGCCAGGCCCGCGCGCCAGCCGCGATGCACCGCCGCGCCAGTCGCCGACCGGGCCGTTCCGGCTGGCTGCGGTGCAGACGGTATCCGGCCCGGATGTCGCACGTAACCTCGCCGACTGTGCCGCGCTGATCGCCGAGGCGGTAGATGGCGGCGCAAGGCTGGTCGGGCTGCCGGAATACTTCGGCATCATCGGCATGCGCGACCGGGACAAGGTGGCTGCGCGCGAGATTCCCGGGGACGGACCGATCCAGCAGTTCCTCGCGGACACCGCGCGGCGCCATGGGGTCTGGCTGATCGGCGGCTCGGTGCCGCTTGCGTGCGACGATCCGGACAAGGTCTGGAACGCAAGCCTGGTCTACGACGACCGCGGCAATGCGGTTGCCCGCTACGACAAGATCCACCTGTTCGGGTTCGACAACGGGCGCGAGAAGTACTCCGAAGAGCGGACGATCGCGCATGGTTCGCGGGTGGTCACCGTCGACTCTCCGTTCGGCCGCATCGGCCTGTCGATCTGCTACGACCTCCGGTTCCCGGAACTGTACCGGGCGTTCGGCGACGTCGACCTGATCTTCGTACCCTCGGCATTTACCGAGACCACCGGCGCCGCGCACTGGGAGCCGCTGCTGCGCGCGCGCGCGATCGAGAACCTTGCGTATGTCGTCGCCCCGGCGCAGGGCGGCGTGCATCCGAACGGCCGCGAGACCCATGGCCATTCGATGGTGGTCGACCCCTGGGGACGCATCCTCGCGCAGCGCGCGAAAGCGCCCGGCGTGGTTCTGGCGGACATCGATCCCGCCAGCCAGCGCGAAGCGCGCAGCATGCTGCCCGCGCTGACCCACCGCACCCTGCATTCCGTATGAAGGAACCGATGAACGCCAACACCCAGGCGCCTGCCGCCGCTTCCTCCCCCGCGCCGCGCGGCCTCGCCGACCGATTGATGAATACCGCCGACCAGTACCTGCTCGCACCGTACGCGCTCGATAGCGGTGTGCTGGGCAAGGTGTTCGGCAGCATCCTGAGCCACCAGGTCGACTACGCAGATCTCTATTTCCAGTACACCCGTTCCGAGGGCTGGAGCCTTGAAGAGGGGATGGTCAAGTCGGGCAGTTTTTCGATCGAACAGGGCGTCGGTGTGCGCGCCGTCACCGGCGAGAAGACGGCCTTTGCGTATTCCGACGACATCAGCCTGCCGGCACTCGAGGCGGCTGCAACCGCTACCCGCGCGATCGCCCGCGCCGGCCAGCAAGGCACGGCACCGCTGGTCCGTACCGGTACGGCACGTGAACTGTATGCCCCGAAGGATCCGCTGCTCAGCCTGGACGAAGTCCGGAAAGTCGACCTGCTCGAGCGCATCGAGCGGGCGGCGCGCGCGTGCGATCCCCGGGTGATCCAGGTGATGGCCTCGCTCGCCGGGCAATATGAAGTCGTGATGATCGCGCGCCACGACGGGCTGCAGAGCGCCGACGTGCGCCCGCTCGTGCGCATGTCGGTACAGGTGATCGTCGAGCAGGACGGGCGGCGCGAGCAGGGCAGTTCTGGCGGTGGCGGACGCTTCGACTATTCGTACTTCACCGACGAGGTGATCGGCCGCTATGCAAAGGAAGCGGTCGACACCGCGTTGCTCAATCTCGATGCGCGTCCTGCACCGGCGGGGTCGATGACGGTCGTGCTCGGGCCGGGCTGGCCTGGCGTACTGCTGCACGAGGCGATCGGCCACGGGCTCGAAGGCGACTTCAACCGCAAGGGCACTTCGGCATTCACCGGCCGCATCGGCGAACGGGTCGCCGCGCCCGGGGTCACGGTGGTCGACGACGGGACGCTGCCCGAGCGGCGCGGTTCTCTCAACGTCGACGACGAGGGCAACCCGACGCAGCGCACCGTGCTGATCGAGAACGGCGTGCTGCAGGGCTACATCCAGGATTCGCTCAACGCGCGCCTGATGAGCATGCCGGTGACCGGTAACGGTCGGCGCGAGTCGTTCGCACACCTGCCGATGCCGCGCATGACCAACACCTACATGCTCAACGGCGACAAGGATCCCGAGGAGATCATCCGCTCGGTGAAGCGCGGGCTGTACGCGGTCAATTTCGGCGGTGGCCAGGTGGACATCGTCAGCGGCAAGTTCGTGTTCTCGGCGTCGGAGGCCTGGCTGGTCGAGGACGGCAAGCTGGTGCATCCAGTCAAGGGAGCGACGCTGATCGGCAACGGCCCCGACGCGCTGACCCGGGTCACGATGATCGGCAACGACATGAAGCTCGATTCGGGCGTCGGATCGTGCGGCAAGGAAGGCCAGAGCGTCCCGGTCGGCGTCGGGCAGCCCACGCTGCGTATCGACGGGCTGACGGTCGGCGGCACCGCTTGAAGTCGCGGCAGGTGCCGGCCGTCATGGCCGGGGCGCCGGCGCCATGCGCCGGGGGATGGCTGCGTTGAACGTCGAACTCTCGCTGGAACTGTGGGCTGCGGTGTTCGCGGTGGTCGCGATCGCCGGCCTGCTGCAGGGGGCGATCGGCTTCGGCTTCCCGGTGATCGCCACGCCGATGCTCGCGATGCTGATGGATATCCGGACCGCGATCGTCGTCACTGTGGTTCCGAACATCGTCACCGGCGTGGTGGCCATGCTGCGCGGTGGCAACTGGCGCAGCAGCCTCGGGCGCCACTGGCCGGTCGCCCTCTGGACGCTGCCGGGCGCGTTGCTCGGCACGAAGATCCTGATCTTCGCCCCCCAGGACTGGTTGAAGCTGTTCCTCGCGGTCGCGCTGTTCGTGTACTTGAGGCAGGAGGCGTTGAACCGGGTCGACTGGTCCGCGGTGCGCGCGCATCCCGGGCGCGCCGGCGCGGTGGCCGGTTTCCTTGGCGGCTTCCTGTCGGGGTCAGTCAACGTCGCGCTGCCGCCGCTGCTGATCTACTTCTCGGCGCTCGGGCTGCCGACGCTGGTGATGACCCAGGTGATGAACCTGTGCTTCGTCACCGCGCGCATGGTGCAGACGAGCGGCCTGGCACTGGCGGGCCAGATCGACCGCGCCTCGATCCTGATCTCGTTGCCGCTGACGGCCCTGGCGCTGCTGACGATGTGGCTCGGCTGGCGCATCCAGGACCGGATCGATGCGAAGAACTACAAGAGGCTGCTGAAGGTGTTCCTCTGGGTGATGGCGATCGGGCTGGCGGTGCAGAGTACCTGGCACCTGCTCGCGGCCACAGGCTAGGTGCCTGCGCGGTCGCAGCGAGTCGGCACGCAGTTTCGCGTGCCGCCACAGCCCTGGCGTCCCATGCCTTCAGGCCGCCGTCGACGCGTCGATCAGTTCTAGCAGGCGTACCGGCGATACCGGGGCTTCGGCGAGCCGGATGTTCCATGGCGACAGCGCGTCCTCGATAGCAGCCACGATGGCTGGCGCGACCGGGATCGTGCCTGCTTCGCCGATGCCTTTAACGCCGATCGGATTGGTCGGGGAGGGTGTCTCTAGGAACACGACTTCGATGTGCGGTATCTCGGTCGAGGTCGGCAGGAGGTAGTCGGCGAAGGTGCCGGTCACCGGTTGCGCCTCGTCGTCATAGCCCATCTTCTCGAACAGCGCGTTGCCGATGCCGTGCACGATGCCGCCGTGGATCTGTCCCTCGGCCATCATCGGGTTCACCAGGCGGCCGCTGTCGTGCACCGCGACGTAGCGCAGGATGCGCACCGCGCCCGTGCCGGGATCGACCTCTACCTCGCAGGCATGGCAGGCATTGGCATGCGCCTGGCTGTTGGTCTGGAAGAGTCCGGTCGACTCCAGGCCGGGCGTGATGCCGGGTGGCAGCGAGAAGCCCGGCGCACCCTTGAGCTTGCGTGCGATGTCGCCGAGCGTCAGAAAGCGGGCCGGCGTGGCGATCACCTCGACGCGCCCGTCGCGCAGCCGCAGCGCATCTACCGGTACGCCGAGCAGTTGCTCGGCGACCTTCAGCGCCTTGTTGCGCACCTCGACGGCCGCCAGGTGGACCGACGAACCCGCCATCACGGTCTGCCGGCTTGCGAAGCCACCCATGCCGAGGGAAATGCGGCCGGTGTCGCCGCAGGTCACGTGGATCATCTCGAGCGGCACGTCGAGTTGCTCGGCCGCGACCTGCGCCAGCGCGGTCGCAAGCCCCTGTCCCATCGCCAGCGCACCGGTGTAGAGATCGATACGGCCCTGCGGCGACACCCGGATCACCGCCGACTCGAACGGGCCGCGCGAAGTAGCCTTCACGGCATTGGCCAGCCCGAGGCCCAGGTAGCGGCCCCGTGCGCGGGCCTCGCGCTGCCGCGCGGGGAAGCCGTCATAGTCGATGCGAGCCAGTGCAGCCGCCTGCGTTGCCGGGTAGTCGCCGCTGTCGACGATCGAGCGCACGCCAGCGCGGTTGGTCAGCCCCTTGTCGTAGGGCATCTTTTCCGGCGGGATCAGGTTGCGCAGGCGCAACGCCGCGCGGTCGATAGACAGTTCGCGCGCGACCCGGTCGAGCAGTCGTTCCATCACGAAGGCCGCCTGCGGATAGCCGGCGCCGCGTACCGGGATCACCGGCGTCTTGTTGGTCTGGCAGATGATCACGTCCATCCGGTAGGCCGGAACGCGATACGGGCCGGTCACCGAGGTGGCGGCGTTGTACGGCAGGTTGATGCCCTGCGGCGTGTACGCGCCCTGGTCGTGCAGCAGCCGGCCGCGCACCCCGAGGATGCTGCCCTGCGCATCGACCGCGATGTCGACATCCCAGTACTGGTCGCGCTCGTGGATCGCGCTGACGAAGTGTTCCGCGCGGTCTTCCACCCACTTCACCGGACGGCCGAGGCAGCGCGCCGCCGCGGGGATGGCGACTTCCTCGGGGTAGGTGAGGTACTTGCAGCCGAAGCCGCCGCCGACATCCGGCGCGATCACGCGCACGTTGTGCTGGTCCATGCCGAGCATCGCCGCGATCGAGTGCATCACCTCGTGCGCCATCTGCGTCGAAGTCCACACGGTGATCGCGTCCTCTACCGGATCGTGGCGGGCCAGCACACCGCGGCCTTCCATCGGATGGGCTGCGCCCCGGTGCACGAACAGTGATTCGGTGAAGACATGGGCGGCGCCGTCGAACGCGGCGTCGACCTCGCCGAACCCCACCTGCAACCGTTCGGCGATGTTGGATACCGCGTCGCTGCGCACGACCGGCGAGCCGTCGTCGAGCGCCTGGTGGCAGTCGTGCACCACCGGCAGCGGTTCGAAATCGACCTCGATCAGCGCCAGCGCGTCCTCGGCGATCGCGCGCGACTCGGCGACCACCATCACC
>CAMDXD010000271.1 GCA_945877995.1 Bordetella parapertussis | reverse complement strand
GAGAACCGGCAGGAGAGCTTTTCCTGGTGCCATGCGTAGACGGGTTCGCTGTACCAGCCCGGCTCGCCCGGCGGCTGCTCGCCGCGCCAGTCGAGGTTGAAGCGGTCGTAGAGCACGCCCACCAGGTACGGATAGCGCTCGAGCATCGCGTTGTAGACCGCGGCCGAACTGGCGACCAGACTCATCCCGCCCTCGAGTGCCGGTCGCACGCAGCACAGCCCGACCACGTCGGCGCCGATGTCGGTGTGGAAGCGCTGGCGCAGGCTGGTCTGGTACAGACGGGTGCGCCCGTCGGCCATGTCGCGGCCTTCGTCGCGCACGTAGCCGAGCAGGTCGCCGCGCGCGTTCTGCGAGAGGGCGGTGCCCAGGTGCGCGGACACGCCCCAGAAGATGACCGCCAGGTCGTCGGCATCGTAGCGCCCGGCATCCAGGCCGCGGATCTGCACGAAGCCGCGTCCATGCTCCAGCTCGTGCGCGATGCGCGCGAATTCGTTCGACAGCGACGGCAGCGCGAAATCGTCGCGGGTCACGGACTCGAGCGGCCGCCGGGCCCGCTGCACCAATGCGAGTGCACGATCGACCTCCGCCAGCGTGGCCGGGGACAGGTTCCATACCCAGTCTTCCGGCCCCTGGCGCAGTCGCTCCCCGGTCCACGCCGATGCGTCCTGCACCGGCACGGTGAGCACCACCGATGAAGCCCCTCCGGTCATGCCTTGTTCGCGAGCGTCGACTTGCCGTAGGAGCGTGGATCGCGCGGCTGCCAGCGGCCACCATCGACCAGCGTGACGAAATCGAGCACCAGCCGGTTGAAATACTCCGGCTCTTCCAGGTTCACCGCATGGCCGGTGTTGCACATCACGGTGAGACCGCAGCCCGGGATCACCCGCTTCATCCAGATGCCGGGCTCGAGGCAGTTATCGTCTTCGTCGCCGGTGATCACATGGGTCGGCACCGACATCCTGCGCAGCCCGGCCTCATGCGCCTGGATCGCATCGCGCCGGCGCATGAAGCCGCGCAGCGTGTTGGCCGAACCGGTGGCATCGTGCGCGGCGAACTGGGCATGGAACTCGGCGAACCCGCGCGGGTCCTTGTTCAGGTGCTGCACCCGCGCCGGCCCGATCGCGTAGTCCTTGATGCCCTCGGCCATGCCGACGGTCTCGAGGTGCGTGGCGAACGCATCGGTGTCGGCATGGAACTGCGCGCGCTTGTCCGGGTCGGAACCGAAACCGGCGCCGGCCACGGTCAACGACAGCGCATGAGCGCGATGGCGCAGCCCGAAGTGGATCGCCGCATAGCCGCCCATCGACAGCCCGACGATATGGGCGCGCTCGACGCCCGCCGCCTTCATCACAACCAGGATGTCGTCGGCGGCCTGCTCCTGCGAATGCTGCTCGAAGCTGGTGGACACATCCGAGGGCGGGTAGCCTCGGGCGTTGTACGTGATGCAGTGATACCGGCGCGAGAAGAACCGCACCTGCGGCTCCCAGCTGCGCAGGTCGCCCGCGAACTCGTGCACGAACACGATCGGGGTACCGCTGCCGGTCTCTTCCCAGTACAGTTTCAATCCGTCGGCCGTGGCGAATGGCATGGCTGCTGCTCCCTCCCGAAACGTCGAAGTCTATAGAATCGCAAGGAAACCGGACATGCGCATCACCGAACCTTCCAGCACGCGTACTGCGACTGCCCTCCTGCCGTCACTGCTGCTGGCGCTGGCTGCCGGCAGCGCACAGGCCGCGGAGGGCTTCCCGTCGCGGCCAATCCGCATGATCGTGCCGTTCTCCGCCGGTGGCGCGTCCGACGGCCCGGCGCGCATCTACGCCGTGGAGATGAACCGGCTGGCCGGGCAGCAGATGCTGGTCGAGAACCGCCCCGGCGCCGGCTCGGTGCTCGGGGCCGAGATCGCCGCCAAGTCCACGCCGGACGGCTATACGCTGTTCATGATCAGCAATACCCACTACGTGTCCGCGGCGATCCACCGCAAGCTGCCCTACGACGCGATCGCCGACTTCACCGCGATCACCGGCCTCACCGCCGCGCAGAACATCCTCATCGTGCATCCGTCGCTCGGCGTGAAGACCGTCAAGGAACTCATCGCGCTGGCGAAGAAGCGGCCCGGCGCGATCAACTGGGCCTCCTCCGGCAACGGCGGCACGCAGCACCTGACCGGCTCGCTGTTCGCCTCCATGGCTGGCATCGACATGGTGCACGTGCCGTACCGCGGCAGTGGTCCGGCAACAGCCGACCTGCTGGCCGGCCAGGTCGGCGTCGGCTTCCCCGGCATCGCGGGCATGGTGGCGTTCGTGCAGACGGGCAAGCTGCGCGCGCTCGGCGTATCGGCCAGCCAGCGCTCGCCGCTGATGCCCCAGGTGCCGACCATCGCCGAAGCCGGCGTGGCGGGCTTCGAACTGGTGCCGTGGTTCGGTCTGTCCGGTCCGCGCGGGCTGGCGGAGCCGATCGTCTCCATGCTGCACAAGCTGAGCCTGAAGGCGATCGCGGCCACGACCCCGGCGATGGCGCAGATCGGGCAGGAGCCGTTCACCCATGCATCGCCAGCCGATTTTGCCGCGTTCCAGCAGAAAGAAGCCACGAAGTGGGCAAAGCTGGCGCGCGCGAGCGGCGCGACGATCGACTGAACGCGGATCGGACGGCACGACCTTGGCTTCGATCCGTATCCTCGGCGAGGACGATGTCCGGGCGGTGATCGACACCGCCTGTGCACTCGACCTCGCGCGGGCCACGCTGCGCGACCAGGCAGACGGGCGCAGCTTCCTGTCCTCGCCCTCGGCGATGACGATGGACGTCAGCGCGTTCGGCTCGGGCAAGTTCAAGTTCAAGGCGGCGAACGTCGGCCACCTCGGCCATGCCGGCATACGGCTGATCTCGCGCCGCTCCGCGATCGACACCGGCGCGGTCAACTACACCGCGCTGTACCGGCACGGCGGTCTCGCGCTGTCGGGACTGGTGCCGGAACTGTGGACCAGTCGCATCCGCACCGCCGCCTTCGGCGCGGCGACGATCGAGCACCTGTGCAACCCCGGGCGGCAGGTGGTCGCACTGTTCGGCACCGGGAAGATCTCGCAGCAGATCGTGCCGATGCTCGGCTGCATCCTCGACATCGCCGAACTGCGCGTGACCTCACGCCGTCCGGAAAGCATGGCTGCGTTCGTCGGCTCGCTGGCGCCGCACTGCGGCTTTCCGATGCGCGTCGAGCCCGACAACCGGCGCGCCGTCGACGGCGCCGACCTGGTGATCACGCTGACCGACGCGCCCACGCCGCTGGTGCATCCCGGCTGGCTGAAGGCCGGCGCGGTCGTCTGCTCGATGGGCGGCAAGAACGAGGTGGACTTCGGCGTGCTGCGCGAGAGCCAGCGGCTGGTGGTCGACGATCCCGACTTCGCATCCGAGGTCGGCGACGGCGGCGCATGGATCGCGCAGGGCCACTTCACCCGCGACACCTTCGGCGACCGCATCGATGCGCTGGCGCACGAAGTCGCGGCCGGCGTGAAGCCTGGGCGCACGTCGCCTTCGGACCGGATCGTCGCGATCGTGCAGGGCATGGCGATCGGCGACATCGCCTTTTCCGCCTTCGCCCTGCAGGAAGCCGAACGGCTCGGCCGCGGGCTGGTGGTCGAACTTCCCTGAACCCGCAGATGGACTACCCGATGCACCTGCCAACCCGCCCGATTTCACGCCCCGATCCGCGCCGGCGGCCACCCGCTGCCGGCACCCTGCTGGCGATGGCCGCTGCGATCGCGGCCCTGCCGTGGGCGCCGGCCGCGTTCGCGCAGGCCTGGCCGGCCAAGCCGATGCGGATGATCCTCTCCTATCCGCCGGGCGGGGCTACCGACACGCTCGGCCGGATCGCAGCGAAGGCGCTGTCCGATTCCCTGGGCACCACGATCGTGGTCGAGAACAGGCCGGGCGCCAGCGGCAGCATCGGCACTGCGGCCTGCGTGAAATCGCCTGCTGATGGCTACACGATGTGCGTCGTGTCCGTGGCGCAGTCGACCGCCTCGCGCCTGTCCTCGACCGCGGGCTTCGACTCGCTGAAGGATTTCTCCCATGTCTCGCTGATCGCAACCATGCCGCTGCTGGTCCTGGTGCATCCGTCGCTGCCGGTGAAGAACGTGTCGCAACTGGTCGCACTCGCGCGCAGGAACCCGGGTGCGCTCAGCTATGCATCGAGCGGCGGCGGCGCCGGCCCGCACCTGGCGACCGAACTGTTCAAGCAGATGACCGGCACCGACATCCTGTCGGTCACCTACAAGGGCGCGGGCGCCCAGCTCACCGACCAGCTCGCCGGGCGCATCGAGCTGGCGTTCGCGCCCGCGGTGGGCTTCGTGCACTTCGTGAAGGAAGGCAAGCTGCGCGCGCTGGCGGTATCGACGCGGCAGCGCGCGCCGCTGTTCCCGGACACCCCGACGGTCAGCGAGTCCGGCGTCCCAGGCTACGAGGCAAGTTCATGGCAGGGCCTGTCGATGCCGGCCGGCGTCCCGCGCGACATCGTGAACCGGCTGAGCGGCGAGCTGAACCGCGGTCTTAAGACGGCCGCAGTACGCGACCGGATCATCGACATGGGCGGCATCCCGACCGGCAACACACCGGAGGAGTTCACCGCGTTCTTCCAGTCCGAATCCGACAAATGGGTGAAGGTCGCGCGTACCGCGAGGGTGGTCGTCGACTGAGGGCTGGCCGCGCGCCGGCTCCTCAGCCGACGGCTGGGAACTGGCGCTGCAGGAACGCCAGCCCGTCGCGCGCGCAGCGGTCTGGCAGGTAGTCGCAGATGTTGTGGTTGGCCGCCTCGTAGGTCAGGCGTTCGCTGCCGGCGATCAGCCGCTGCATCTGCTCGTATGCATTCGCATTGCCGATCGCATCGCCGGCCGGGCCGACGATCAGCGTCGGGCAGCAGATGGCGGCGAGATCGTCCATCCAGTACTGGGTGGTCATGTAGAGCACGAAGCGGCGCACGAAGGCCGGATCGTTGCGGTCGATCTCGTCGAGGAACCAGTCGGCCTGCCCGGGCGGGAGCTGCGCCACTGGCAGGCGCTCTTCCAGCGTGTCGGCAATGAAGGTTCGCAGCCCGCGCCGTTCCATCTCGGGGATCCAGGCGGCGCCGTTGCCCTCCCTGAACCCGGGCCGCGAGGCGAACAGCAGCAGGCTGGCAACCCGCTCCGGCGATTCGATGGCCAGCCGCTGCGCGAGGTAGCCACCGCCGGACACCCCGAGCAGGTGCGCCTTCGGAACCGCCAGGTGGTCGAGCAGTTCGCGCAGGTCCTGGGTGAGCCGCGCCAGCGTCAACGGGGTGCCGACCGGCGGGACGTCCGATTCACCATGGCCGCGCAGGTCCATGCGCACCACGCGCCAGCCGCGCGCGAACCACGGCACCATCGCGAACAGGCGGCGCATGCTGCTCATCGCCGAATGCAGCATCACCAGCGTCGGCGCCGGGGTCCATGGGTCGGTGAAGTCATCGATGCAGTAGGCAATGCCGACGCCGTCGCTGGTCGTCATGTGCTGCACCGGGGCGCCGATATGCGTCGTGGCCATGGGGGAATTCCTTTCAATGGACGGTCGGTCAGGGCAGCACGGCGCGGATGCCGCCGACGCGGTCGCCCGCGTTGTTGAGTACCGGCGGCTCGGCGAGCGCGGCCAGGGCCTGCTGCTCGGCGGCATCGATCAGGCGCAGCGTGCGCAGCACGGCCAGCAGCGTGGGCACGCGGGCCCGCTGCTCGCCGTCGGCGATCTTCAGCGCGATGCCAAGGCCCTGCCCCGGCACCAGTGCCGTGATGAATCCCTCGGCCCCGGTCTTGACCAGCACGCGCCCGCCGGTCGCGCGGGCGATCAGCACGCCGGCCTGGCCGGTGCCGGACAGCAGT
>CAMDXD010000270.1 GCA_945877995.1 Bordetella parapertussis | reverse complement strand
TGCGGCTGCGCCGACTGACCGGAAGCGTTCGTGCAGGCGAGTGCGCCGGCAACCATTGCAGCCATTCTGGACCGAGCGTGCGTGGACATCTGCATTCCCCCTGGTGCGCACCCGGCGCAACCCGTTCGTTTTGTGCAATCATGTTGCATTTGTCAGCAATATAACGCAACGCGATTGCGAATGCAACGCACTGCAGGCGCACAGTCCGGCGACCGGACAGCAAAAAGGGGAGCCGGCGGCTCCCCTTCGAGGGCGATCGGACCGCGCAGTGCTAGCGCGCGACCACCGGCGTCGCATCCACCAGTCGGTAGTACATCCCGCCCGGATCGTTGCGCAGCAGTTGCAGCCGGCCGGCGAGGATGACAGGCTCCTCGCCGAAGCGCATCGGCGCGCGCGCCTGCACCTCGACCAGGGAATCAGGCCCGCCCGGCAGGCAGAACGGGCAACTCGGCGATTGCGCGCTGAGCAGGAAGGTCTTGTGCTGGTCGCCCGCGGTCAGCGGCATCATGAAGCCCTGCAGGCGTACCGGCCGGTTGTCCAGGGCCAGCACCGCCGGACTGAACTGCGGCACGAACTTGTCGCGCTGCTTCACCGTCTCGACCTGCGCCAGTGTGCGCCAGGACAGCGTGCCGTTCTTCTCGTCGATCGCCTTCTGCTGGAACTGCTGCGGGATCGGCGACGTGAACACCGCCTCGTCGCGCGTCGGCGTCTTGAACGCGAGCGCGGCCGGCGCGGCGAGCGCAACCAGCACGACCCAGGGCAACCATTTGAACGTGGACATCGGATTGGATCCTCGGTGGCCCGGCAGGCAACGGCACGGAGCGGCGTCAGCCCCGGGCGAGCACTTTCGCGATATCGGTCCGGTAGGCTAGCACCGCGGGCAGCATGGAGGCAACGCCGCCGATCAGCAGCGCCAGTGCGACCAGCCAGCCCTCGCCAGGCGCGAGGGTCCACCCGGTGAGCGCCCACTGCGACAGCGCGGGCACGCTGCGGGCCAGCCATTCGGTCAGCCCGTGGCCCGCCAGCAACCCGATCGCCCCCCCGGCCGCGCACAGCAGCAGGCCTTCGAGCAGCATCAGCGCGAGCAGCGCGCGGCGGCGGATGCCGAGCACCCGCAGCATCGCGAGGTCGCGGCTGCGCTCGGACAGGGCGCCGTACAGGCTGATGAACAGTGCGAGGCCCGCAGCGACCAGCAGCACCCAGGCGAACACGCGCAGCGTCTCGACGCCCACCCCGACCAGTCGGTTCAGGCGAACGCTCTCGGCCGCAGGCGAAGCTGCCTGCATCGCGGTCCCCGCATTGACCAGGCGTGGCAACTGGGCAGCGGCCATCGGCGAGGAATACTGGATGAGCAGTGCCGTCAGTTCGCGCCCGGGCGCAGGCTTCGTGCTGCTGCCGGCGCCAGCGACATCACCACCGGGGCTGCGGGGCGAGGCCGCGTCGCCAGTCGGGCCGTCGTGCGGGTGGTCGTGCGCAGGCGCATGTGAATGCGGCTTAGCACCTGCCTTCGCGGCCGGACGGGCATGCGAGTGGCCGGCATGGCCATGGCCGGCGTCCCGCGCCGGCGCGGCCCCGGCTGCCGGAGGCGGCGCGGCAGCGGCCGGCGAACCGGGTGCCGTGGCCGCCGCACCCGGGGGAAGCGGGTGCACGTCCCAGACCGTCTCCACGCTCACCAGGACCAGCCGATCGATCACGCCACCGGTGGGCGCCAGGATGCCGACCACTTCATAGGGGTGCTCATCATGCACCGAGCCGCCGTCGACCAGGCCATGCGAGCCGACGACGGTGTCGCCGAGCTTGAGCGGCGAGCCACCGGCCCCGCCGGCGCGCGCGGCCTCGGCACCGACCACCGCCTGCATCTGGCCCGACCAGAGCCTGCCGGACGCGAGCGACGCGCCATAGTGCTCGACCAGTGCATGCTCGGTGCCGACGATGCGGTATCCGCGCCAGGTGTCGCCGAGCGCCAGTGGAATCGCCTTCTTCACCAGTGGATGCCGGCTCAGCTTCATCGCCTCGGCATACGGGATGTTGCCGGTCGGCGAATCGACATGGAACACCGACGACAGCACCAGTTGCAGCGGACTGCCCTTGGCACCGACCACCATGTCGATGCCTCGCGTATCGCGCTCGACACGATCGGCCAGTTGCGTGCTGACCAGCAGCATCACCACGATCGCCGCCAGGCCAATGGCCAGCAGCAGCACCTGCAGCACCGAGGCCAGCAGGCGCGAGCGCAGGTAGGCGACGGCCAGGCTGAACAGGTTCATGCCGGCACCACGTTTTCTTCGGCGCGGTTCATGCCGACACCACCATCGCGCCATCGAGTTCCACCCGCCGCTCGATGCGCCCCTTGACCCGCTGGTCGTGCGTGGCGATCACCAGCGCCGCGCCGCTGCGGCTGGCCTGGTCGAGCAGCAGGTCGAGCGCGGCCGAGCAGTTCGCGTCGTCGAGATTGGAGGTTGGCTCGTCGGCCAGCACCAGCGTCGGCCGGTTGATCAGCGCACGCGCGAGCGCCACGCGCTGCTGCTGCCCGAACGACAGGCGGTGCGGACGCTCATGCGCACGCCCGGCCAGGCCGAGGGCCTCCAGCGCGCCGCGCGCAGCCGCGGCATCGCGCGGCAGGCCAGCGGCGTACTGCGCCAGCAGCAGGTTGTCGATCACGCTGAGGCAGTCGATCAGGTGCAGGCGCTGCGGCAGCAGCCCGATGTGCCGGCCACGGAAGCGGTCCAGCGCCGAGCCGTGCAGCGAGCCGAGCTCGGTGCCGCCAACTTTTACCGAGCCCTGCGTCGGCACCAGGATGCCGGCCAGGCAGTGCAGCAGCGTGGTCTTGCCGCTGCCCGAGGCGCCCAGCAGCAGCCACGGCTCGCCCGCCTCGACCGACCAGGCAGGCATTTCCACCACGGTGGCATTGCCGTAGCGGTGCGACAGGGCGTTGACTTCGAGGACGGTCATGAGGAAGGAGGTTATCGCGGCTTGCGACGCGCGTCACGAGCAGCAGCAGGCGTGCAGCGTGCCAGGGATGCCGCCTTGAAGTCAGTCGGCCGCATCCGGATCCACCAGACGCCATTCGGGGAACGGATCGGGCAAGACGGCCCACGCCTGAGGACCGCCCGCGCGCTCTTCGGCGGTCAGCAGGCAGGCATCCAGGCCTGCACGCAGCGCGGCTTCGTCCATCCCGATGCCGATGAACACCAGTTCCTGCCGGCGGTCGCCGTGGGGCCCGGTCATCATCGCCTCGATCTCGCGCCGCGCCTCGGGCGCGTCCGGCCACTCCGATGGATCGACGGCAGACCACCAGAGCCCTGCTGCGCCATGGCGGCAGGCACCGCCCGCCTGCGACCAGCTCGCCGCGAAATCCATGCGCGAAGCCAGCCAGAAGAAGCCCTTCGAGCGGACCACGCCCTGCCACGCGGCCTCGGACCCGGAGTGGATCAGGTCCCAGAAGCGTGCCGGATGGAACGGTTCACCGCCGCGATAGACGAAACTCGAAATTCCGTATTCGACGGACTCGGACTGCTCCTCGCCGCGCAGCGTGCGCAGCCATCCGGGCGACGCCTCGGCCCGCTGGAAGTCGAAGCGCCCGGTATCGAGCACCCGCCCGAGCGGCACCTTGCCGAACCCGGCATCGACGATGTCCGCACCGGGATTGAGCGAATGCAGGATCGCACGCAGGCGATCGAGCTCGTCCGGCGCGACCAGGTCCGACTTGTTGAGCACGATCACATCGCAGAACTCGATCTGGTCCACCAGCAGGTCGACCACGGTGCGGTTGTCATCCTCGCCAAGGCTCTGGCCGCGTTCGTGGATGAAGTCGGCAGCCTCGTAGTCGCGCAGGAAGTTGAATGCGTCGACCACCGTGACCATCGTGTCGAGCCGTGCGACGTCGCCCAGGCTGCGTCCGTCCTCGCCACGGAAGGTGAACGTCTCGGCGACCGGCAGCGGCTCGGAGATGCCGGTCGATTCGATCAGCAGGTAGTCGAACCGGCCTTCGCCGGCGAGCTTCGCGATCTCGACCAGCAGGTCTTCGCGCAGGGTGCAGCAGATGCAGCCGTTGCTCATCTCGACCAGCTTCTCTTCCGCGCGCGACAGCTGTGCACCACCGTCGCGCACCAGCTGGGCGTCGATGTTCACCTCGGACATGTCGTTCACGATCACCGCGACCCGGCGCCCCTCGCGGTTGTTCAGCACGTGGTTGAGCAGGGTGGTCTTGCCCGCCCCCAGGAAGCCGGACAGCACGGTCACCGGCAACCGCCGGTCGGGCACCCCCGCCTCGCCGGGGCTGGTGGGCAGGTCTTTCACGGACGCCGGCATGGCGGGATCTTCAACGTACGGCCGCACCGGGCGCGGCCGGCTCGGGCGCGCCCTCGACGCACAGGGCCAGCCCCTGCTCGAGCAGTTCGCGCGGCAGGTTGCGGCCGATGAACACCATCGTGCTGGTGCGCTTCTCGCCGGCCAGCCAGCGCCGGCCGGCAGAGCCGCCCATCATCATGTGCACGCCCTGGAACACCATGCGCGTGTCCTCGCCGGCGACATTGAGCACGCCCTTGTAGCGCAGCAGGTCCTCGCCGTAGAAGCGGATCACGCCGTCCAGGAAATCCTCGAGCTTCGCCATGTCGAACGGACGATCTTCGCGCCAGGCGAAAGATCCGATCTCATCGTCGTGCTCGTGCGTGACGTCTTCCAGGAACGCCGGCTCGATCTCGAGGATGGAATTCAGGTTGAAACCACGCACGTCGAGCAGTTCGCGGATGTCCGCTTCGCCGAAATGCACCCGCTTCACCGGTGCGCGCGGGTTCATGCGCCGCAGTCGCTCGACCAGCGCGACGACTTCTTCTTCCGGAACCAGGTCTGTCTTCGAGAGCAGGATGCGGTCGGCGAATCCGACCTGCTCCTGGGCTTCGTGGTGTTCGTCGAGTTGCAGCGGTGCGTGCTTCGCATCGACCACCGTGACGATCGAGTCGAGCAGGTAGGCCTCGCTGATCGACTCGTCGACGAAGAACGTCTGTGCGACCGGTGCAGGGTCTGCGAGACCGGTGGTCTCGATGATCACGCGTTCGAAGGCCAGCTTGCGGTGCTTCTTCTCGAGTTCACCAAGGATGCGGATCAGGTCGCCACGCACGGTGCAGCAGATGCAGCCGTTGTTCATCTCGACGATCTGCTCTTCCGGGTTCTGCAGCAGGATCTCGTTGTCGATGCCCACCTCGCCGAACTCGTTCTCGATCACGGCGATGCGCCGGCCATGCTGCTCTTTCAGGATCCGGTTGAGCAGCGTCGTCTTGCCGCTGCCGAGGAAGCCGGTAAGGATGGTGACCGGAATCTTCGGCCGTGCCCCGGTACTGGATTTGGTCATGGCAAGCCCTTGATGGTCGACTCGATACGGTGGATGCGGGTGGGATGGAACGCGCACGCGGCATCCGGTCGACAGGCGCGCGGGCTGCAGGGCCCGTCGCCCGCTCGCGTTGCCCGCTAGCGCCTGACTCGGCGCGGCGCAGGCCGCACGCAGGACTTGCACTGACCCTTGACCGTCACCTCGACCCCTGCGGATCGATACCCGGCAGGCAGGCGCGGACGCAGCGTGGTGGGGACGTCATCCAGGCAGATTACCTGGCTGCAGTCGGTGCACTGGAAGTGCGCATGGTGGTGGGCCTGCTTCTGCCCGGCGATGGTGAACCGCCACACCCGGTCGTCTCCGGGGATCTTGTGCGCGATCTGCTGGCGGGTGAGCCAGTCGAGCACCCGGTATACGGTGACCCGGT
Organism: Bordetella parapertussis; assembly: GCA_945877995.1. Classification (GTDB taxonomy): domain Bacteria; phylum Pseudomonadota; class Gammaproteobacteria; order Burkholderiales; family CAIKXV01; genus CAIKXV01. The sequence goes on along the minus strand of CAMDXD010000270.1, from coordinate 120 downwards.
CGAGCGGACCGGCCACCGCCGCCTCGATCTCGTGGTGGGTCAACGCCCGGCCTGCCGCCTGCAGGACCTCGAGCACGAGGATGCGGCCCTGCGTGACGCGTGCGCCCGTGGCACGGACCA
>CAMDXD010000269.1 GCA_945877995.1 Bordetella parapertussis | reverse complement strand
ACTTCACCGGCGCAGATCGCCGGCGTCAGTCCGCCGCCGACGGTCATGCCGTCCATCGCGACGCACTCATCCGGTCGTCGCCACGGCGGGTCGTTGCGCCACCGTTTCCGTAACTGCGCCCGCCGTCCAGGGCGCCTGCACGCCGAGCCCGGCGGCCACCGCCAGCGCCGACTTGAGCCCGTCCTCATGGAAGCCGTAGCCGGTCCAGGCACCGCAGTACCAGGTGCGATTGGCACCCTGCATCGCGGGCAACCGCTGCTGCGCGGCCAATGCAGGCGCGTCGAGCATCGGGTGGGCGTAATCGATGCGCCGGATCACGTGCGCCGGCGCGACCGCGCGGTACGGGTTGAGCGTCACCATCACCGGGGTGGCCGTGGGCAGTGGCTGCAGGCGGTTGATCAGGTAGGTCACGCTGACCGATGCACCGGCACCGGCACCAGGAAGGCCGCCCGGACCGTTCGCTCCGGCCGCGCCGCCCTGGCCGCCAGCACCAGTACCGGCGTAGTTCCATGCCGCCCACGCCACCTGCGAGCGTGGCAGGAATGAAGTATCGGTATGCAGCCATGCCACATTGGGTTGGTAGCGCACCGCGCCGAGCAGTTCCGACTCCGCTCCGGAGGGATCAGCCAGCGCGGCCAGCGCCTGGTCGCTGTGGCAGGCGAATACCACCTGGTCGAAACGCTCGACCTGGCCGCCACCTGTCACCTCGACGCCGTCCGGCAGCCTGCGCACGCGCGTGACCGGAGTCGACAGACGAACGTCCGGCAGGTCTTCACACAGCCGGCGTACGTACTCCCGGCCACCGCCCGTGACCGTCATCCAGCGCGGCCGCCGGGTCACCTGCAGCAGGCCGTGGTTCACGAAAAAACGGATGAAGCTCGCCACCGGGAAAGCCCGCATCGACTCGACCGGACACGACCAGATCGCCGCAGCCATCGGCAGCAGGTACCAGTCACGGAATGCCCTGCCGTAGCGGCCGCGCTCGAGGTAGGTCCCGAGGTCCATCGGACGCGCCGGATCGGGCTCGACGAAGCCCGGCGCTGCGCGGTTGAAGCGCGCGATATCGCCCAGCATGGCCCAGAAACGTGGCCGTATCAGATTTCGCTTCTGGGCGAAGAGGGATGCGATAGACGTCCCGGCCCATTCGAGCCGGGGCTCCTCCATGCAGACACTGAACGACATGTCGCTGGTGACCGAGGGCACGCCGATCAGGTCGAAGAGCGCGATCAGGTTTGGATAGGTCCGTTCGTTGAACACCAGGAAACCGGTGTCCACCGGAAAGCGCCTGCCATCCACGTCGACATCGATCGTGTTGGTGTGGCCACCCGGCCGCTCGCCGCCCTCGAACAGGGTCACCCGGTACCGGTCGCGCAGCAGCCATGCGGCTGCCAGCCCCGAAATGCCAGAACCCACGACTGCAATGGTTGTCTGCCGCACCCGCGTTGATCCTTCAGATTGGAGCCGCGTCCGTCGCGCGGCACCCGCGCGACCGAAGATGGTAAACGAGTCTGTTTACGTGGGCATCGACTGTACTGCGTCATTCGTTTCACCGCGGAGGGTGGCCGTAGCCCTGCGGCAGGCTCAGCGACTGCGCGGGGTACCGGACGATGCGCAACTTACACCACATTTGTCCTAGTCAGTATCGCTTGCATTTGGTATATTCGCGGATTGTTGATGCCAGTGTCTAATCAAATCAGTGGACAAAAAACTCTCGGTCGTTGAAGAAAGCGGCAGCGAACGCGCTCCAGTGAACATCAGTTCGGTGGAGCGTGACACCGGCCTGTCGAAGGACGCGCTGCGCGTCTGGGAAAGGCGTTACGGATTTCCGCAACCCTATCGCGATGCCCATGGCGAGCGCATCTACCCGTCCGACCAGGTCGACAAACTGCGCCTGCTGAAGCGCCTGCTCGACCAGGGCCACCGGCCAAGCAAGATCATTTCGAAGTCGCTCGACGAGTTGAACGCACTCTGCAACGAGGCAGAAAGCCCGGCGCAGAGCCCCGATGTCGAGGCGCTGCTCAGCCTGGTGCGCTCGCACAAGTCGCTGGAACTGCGCCAGACGCTGACTCAGAACCTGCTGCGCGACGGCCTGCGTCCGTTCGTGCTCGACATCGTGGTGCCGCTGAACCGGGCGATCGGCAACGCGTGGGTGCGCGGCGAGATCGCCGTGTTCGAGGAGCACCTTTATACCGAGCAGATGCAGGGACTGCTGCGCAATGCAATCGCCAGCATCCAGTTGCGCGGCCATTCACCACGCGTGCTGCTGACCACGCTGCCTGGCGAGCAGCACGGCATGGGGCTGCTGATGGCCGAGGCACTGCTCACGCTCGAGGGCGTGTACTGTGTTCCGCTCGGCATCGAGACGCCGGCGGCCGACATCGTGGCTGCGGCGATGGCGCACGACGTCGATATCGTCACCATTTCGTTCAGTTCCGCATTCCCGGCACGCCTTGCGACCGGTAGTATCCGTGAATTGCGCGAAATGCTCCCCGCACGGATGCCCCTCTGGGTCGGCGGCGAAGCCATGTTGCGCGCCCGTACGCCAGGGGAAGGCGTCGAAGTGCTCCGCGGGCTCGAACAGATCATCACCGCCCTGGGTGAATGGCGGACCCGCCTGTCAGACTGAAACCCTGATGCTCTATCCTAAGATTTTCCGTCAATTGGAAAAAGTCCGCTGGAACATGGCGGAAGATATTCCATGGGATACGTTCGATGCCGCGTTGCTCACCGACGAGCAGGCGAAGACGATCAAGATGAACGCGATCACCGAATGGTCCGCGCTCCCGGCCACTGAGATGTTCCTGCGCGATAACCGGCACGACAGTGACTTCTCTGCCTTCATGTCGGTCTGGTTCTATGAAGAGCAGAAGCATTCGCTGGTACTCATGGAATACCTGCGACGCTTCAGGCCCGACCTGCTCCCCACCGAGGAAGAACTGCACGCGGTGAGGTTCGAATTCGACCCGGCCCCGTACCTCGAAACGCTCACGCTCCATTTCTGCGGTGAACTCCGGCTGACACAGTGGTACCAGTGCGCGGCCGAGTGGCATACCGAGCCGGTGATTCAGCACATCTACCGGTTGGTGTCGCACGACGAGGCCCGGCATGGCGGCGCATACCTGCGCTACATGCAGCAGGCCATCGAGCGCCTCGGCGACGAGGCCCGACGCGCGTTCGCCAAGGTGGGCGTGCTGATGGCATCGGCCGGCCGTACCGGCCAGGCGCTGCACCCGACCAACCTGCATGTGAGCAAGGCCCTGTTCCCGAACGATACGGTACAGAGCCGCCTGCCCGACCCCGCCTGGCTCGAGCACTGGCTCGACCAGCAGATCCGCTTCGACCGCGACTGGGAAGGCAAGGTGGTCGGCTCGATCCTCAAGAAGCTTTCGACCCTGCTTGGCCAGAGCTTCGACACCGTGCAGTCCCTCAATCGCTACCGGAAGATCCTGAATGCCGGCGCCGTGGCACCGGCCGCAGGTGCCACGGCACCGGCCTGAGCCCGATGGCGGCTGATCCATCGTCGCCGCCGGCGGTGCCCGGCTTCGAGCGCAAGTTCTGCCCGCCTGAACAAGTGCCGCTGCGTGCGGCACTGCTGGCCGCACCGGTCGTGTTTACCAATGGCTGTTTCGACCTGCTGCACCGGGGCCATGTGACCTACCTCGGGCAGGCCCGCGCGCTCGGTGCTTCATTGGTGGTCGCCCTGAACAGCGACGCATCGGTACGCCGTCTCGGCAAGGGCGACGACCGGCCGGTGAATACCCTGGCCGACCGGATGGCCGTGATGGCGGCACTCGAATGCGTGGACCTGGTCACCTGGTTCGACGCCGACACGCCGCTGGAGTTAATCGAAGCAATCGCACCGCAGGTGCTCGTGAAAGGTGGCGACTGGCCTGTCGATCGCATCGTCGGTGCAGCCGGCGTCATCGCACGCGGCGGCCACGTCGTGTCGATCCCGTTCATCCACCAGCGCTCGACCACCGCGCTGCTCGAGCGCATCAGGGCCCTGTAGCGTTACGCCGGGTCAGAAGACCCGGTAGTGCAGGCCGAAACCGGAGCGGCCGCAGAGTACCGGGTCGAGGCACCGGGGTCCGTACCAGCCCGGGCCGTAGACCGGGCCGTGGATGGCCGGATGGCGCGGAACGACCCGGTAGTCTTCGCGCGCCAGCGGCGCAGGCTGTATGTTCACCGGCGGCCCGACCTCCTTCGAGGGCGGCAGCGTGCCCTCGGGCAACCGCTCGGTACGACCCAGTTCGGTGGTCGTCGCACACCCGGCCGCGAGCGCGGCGAGGCACGCAACGAGAGCCGCGCGCCCCATGCGCACGACAGTGGCTTCCGGAACATCGGAACGTAAAGGAAGCAGCATGGGCACGGCAGGCATGGTGGACGATCTCCTGAGTATCATGAACGCGTCTGCCCGCATCCGGGTTTACCGCATCGCTGAACCATGCAGCGCCACCGTGCGGCGATCCGACGCTTCCAGCATACCGCTCGATCCCGTAACATCGCGTCATTCGCGCAGGCGATGTTACGGGCAGGCTTCACGACATGAGCAGCAGCGAATCCAGCACCGACGCGATCGTAGCCGACGGCCTGCCGCAGCGGCGCGAACTGATCGCCAGCCGCGTGCTGCTCGGCATGATCGCGAGCGGCGCCAGCCTGCCCGATGTTCTCGCCGCGCTTTGCAAGAACATCGAGGTGCAGGCGCCGGGCGCCTGCTGCTCGGTGATGCTGATCCAGGACGAACGCATCCGTCTTGCCGCATCGCCGAGCCTGCCTGAGGCCTACAACCAGGCGATCGACCGGCTACCGATCGGCCCCCAGGCTGGCTCGTGCGGGTACGCAGCCTATTCCGGCAGGCAGGTCATCGTCGAGGACATCGCGACCCATCCGGCCTGGGCGACCTATGCCCCGGTCGCGCTGAAGCACGGCCTGCAGGCCTGCTGGTCGACGCCGATCCTCGACGCTTCCGGCAAGGCGATGGCCACCTTCGCGGTGTACTACCGCGAGCGCCGTCGCCCGGAACAGCGCGAACTCGACCTTGTGAAAGGCGCGACCGACCTTGCGAGCATCGTGATCGAGCGCGACCGGTCCGCTGCGGCGCTGCGCGACAGCGAAGCGAGCTACCGCGCACTGGTCGAGACTGCGCCGTTGGGCATCTTCGTGATCACCCGCGACCGGTTCGTGTACGCGAACACGGCACTGGCCCACATGCTCGGCGCGGCCAGCGCGGCTGAACTGGTCGGCCGCAGCATCGTCGGGCATGTGCAACGCAACTCGCGCCCAGGGCTTGCCGAGCGCCTCGGTCACACCAGCAAGCGCGGCACCACCACCCGCGTCGAGGCGAAGCTGCTGCGGATGAACGGCGCCGAGTTCGAAGCAGAACTGACCGCCACGCCGATGAGCTTCGGCGGCGCGCACTCGATCCAGTGCATGGTGTCCGATATCTCCGAGCGCAAGCGTGCCGAGAGGCGCATCAACTACCTCGCCCACTTCGACGACCGCACCGGGCTGCCGAACCGCAACCTGTTCGTCGACCGTCTGTCGCAAGCCCTCGGGCATGCGCAACGCAGCGGCAAGACCGTCGCGCTGCTGTACCTCGACCTCGACCGCTTCAAGACGCTCAACGACACGCTCGGCCATGCTGCCGGTGACGCGCTGCTGCGCGCGGCCGGCACCCGCCTGACGGAATGCGTGCGTGCCCACGACACGGTCGCCCGCCTCGGTGGCGACGAGTTCGCCCTGATCCTCGCCGACCTCGCGCAGGTCGAGCATGCGGAGATGGTGCTCGCCAAGATATTCCAGGCCTTCGAGCGGCCCTTCACAGTCGATCGGCGCCAGCTGTTCGTATCGACCTCGATCGGCATCGCCGCCTACCCGCGCGACGGCGCGACCTCCGAACTGCTGCTCAAGCATGCGGACATCGCGATG
>CAMDXD010000268.1 GCA_945877995.1 Bordetella parapertussis | reverse complement strand
GTACACCCCTCGCTGCCGGTGCAGGACGTGAAGGGCCTGCTGGCTCTCGCGCGGGCACGGCCGGGCGAACTCAACTACGCGTCCGGTGGCGTCGGCAGCACACCGCACCTGTCGGGCGCATTGTTCAATGTGCTGGGCAAGGTGAACCTGTCGCACGTGCCCTACAAGGGTAACGCGCCAGCCTTGACCGATCTGCTGGGTGGCCATGTGCAGGTGGCGTTCCTGGGCATTCCCGCGGCGCAGCCGCCCGTCGCTTCCGGCAGGCTGCGCGGGCTCGCTGTGACCGCAACGACACGATCACGCGCGCTGCCGCAGGTTCCGACGGTGGCGGAGTCCGGTCTGCCTGCCTATGAACTGAGTCCCTGGTACGGCATCCTGGCGCCGGCCGGCACTCCGGTGGATGTCGTGACACGCCTGAACGAGACGATCAACCGTTCGATGCGCGAGCCAGAAACGGTCGAGCGGCTGGCCGCGCTCGGCGCCGAACCCGAGAACGCCTCGGCAGCCGAGTTCACGGCGCGAGTCCGATCCGATATCGAGAAATGGACCCGCGTGATCCGCGCTGCGAACATCCGTGCCGAGTGAACGCCAGCCGCTGGAAGTGCACCGGACGCGGCCCTTTCTTCAGTGCCGCAGCAGCCTGCGCGGGGTATGTTCAGTGATGGCCAGGACCTGCGCGGCGTCGAAGCCGGCGGCCGCGAGGCTCGCGAGCGGATCCGTGTCCATTGGCGGGAACGGATCGTCGCTGCCCAGCACAAGGCGATCCGTGCCGACCTTGGCCGCGAGGTAGCGCAGCGCATCCGGGTCATGCAGGATTGTGTCGTAGTGAAACCGGCGCAGGTAGTTCGACGGCGACTGTGCGGCGACGTTGTGCTGGTGCGAACGCTCCATCCGCAGGTTCATCACATCGAAGCGGCCGATCAGGTAGGGCAGTGCACCACCGCCGTGGGACACGATCAACTGCAGGCTGGGAAATCGGTCGAGCACGCCAGAGAAGATCAGCGAGCCGAGCGTGAGCGTCGTGTCGAACGTGTACTGCACGATCGGGTTCAGCCCGAACAGCGCGCTTCGGGGCTGCGCTTCCGGTTGCGCCGGATGGATGAACACCGGCACGCCCAGCTGTTCCGCTGCGGCCCAATACTCGTCGAGCGGCAGGTTGCCCAGGTTCACGCCTTCGACATTGGCTGCGACCATGCCGCCCGATGCGCCCAGCTCGCGCACGCTGCGCTCCAGCTCGCGCGCGGCGCCCGCCGCATCGGGTAGCGGACCGGAGGCGAACCACGAGAAGCGGTCCGGGTGGCGCGCGCAGGTGCTGGAGAGCGACTCGTTCATCAAGCGATGCCAGGCCGTGGCCTGGGCAGAGGGCAGCCCGTAGCCGAAAACGTCGGCCCACATCGACAACACCTGGCGGGTGATACCGTTACCGTCCATGGACGCGATTCGTGCGCCTTCTTCCTCGAGCAGGCGCGGGAAGAACGGCCTCGGTTTCACGTGGGCAAACGACAGGCAGGGGCAACTGCCCGCGCGGTCGATCACGTCGATGCCGAAATCGGCGCCGCGCGCACGCAACACGTCGATGAGGGTGGGCGGCACATAGTGCGCGTGCATGTCGATCGGCATCGGCGTCGTCCTCGGTGCGGTCCGCTTGTAGGTATCCGGGAATAGTATTAGATTGGCAATGCACGAGCCATGCCGGCAGGATAGTGTCCTGAATCATCGATCGGCAGGAGTGCAGGAGGAGTGACGATGCCGTACCGCTCTATGGCGAAGGCTTTAGCATGAGGCTGGGCGTGTTGCTGCCGCATCGCGCCGTCGTGCTGCAGTCGGCACGGCGTCCGCCTGTCGAGGAATGCTGGTCGGTCGCCCGCCTGTGCGACGAGGCAGGCATGGATGTATGGGTCGGCGACAGCGTCACCGCAAAGCCGCGTCTCGAACCGCTGGTCACGTTGGCCTACCTGGCTGCGATCACGAAGCGTGCGCGACTTGGAACGGCCATCCTGCTTCCTGCCCTGCGCCAGCCGACCGTGCTCGCGCAGGCGCTGTCTACCCTCGACCAGCTCTGCGCGGGTCGCCTGGTGCTCGGGCTCGGCGTCGGCTGGGGACTGCCCGAGATCGTGCGCGAGTGGGAGGCCTGCGGGCGCGAACACCGGCGGCGTGCGAAGGACCTCGAGGAACACGTGGAGGTGTGGCGCAAGCTGTGGAGCGGTGAGCCGGTGACGCACGAAGGCAACGGCTTCCGCCTGAGCGCGCAGTCGATCGCGCCGCTGCCATGGACAGACGCGGGCCCGCCGGTGCTGATCACCGCGGGCAACCGGGGCGAATTCATCCCGGCGCAGATCGAGCGCGTCGGACGCCTCGGCGACGGCGTGATCACCACCTACTGCACCGACGACGACTGCCGCCGCCTGCGTGCCACCTGTGACGAGGCGTTCGAGCGGCACGCGCGGCCACGGCCCGGCTTCCCGATGTGCGTGTACACGACCGTTCGCATCGAAGAGGACGTCGCCCGCGCGGAAGCGCTGACCAGCGACTTCCTGCAGAAGTACTACGGCGGTGGCGTGAATTACCGTGGGTTGATGGGCCTCGGTCCGGCCTCCGCCGTCATCGATGCGCTGAAACGCTACGAGGCGAGCGGAGTGACCGACGTCTGCATCCGCTTCGCCGGCACGGACCAGCTTGATCAGCTGGAACGATTCATCCGCGACGTACTGCCAGCCTTTCCCGCCGGCGCCTGAAGGAGGCCAGCAATGCTCGGAACAGAAGTGGGACGCAAGGCCCGTGCGGCGTCGCTCGCGGTCATCGCGGCGCTATCCTGCACTGCGGCGGTTGCCCAGACGTATCCGTCGAAGCCGATCCGGCTGATCGTCTCCTTCCCGCCGGGCGGGGCGACCGACGTGTTCTCGCGCACCGCGGCGGCCGAGCTCACGCGCACGCTGGGGCAACAGATGACGGTCGAGAATCGTCCGGGCGCCGGAACGGTGATCGCCTCCGAACTGGTGGTCAAGGCGCCTCCCGATGGCTACACGCTGCTGTTCACCGACCTGTCCACGCACACCATCACGCGTTCGATCTACCCGAAGCTGAGCTACGACCCGCTGCGCGACTTCGCGCCGGTCGCGGTGCTGAATGCGTCGCCGTTGCTGCTGGTCGCGCATCCGTCGGTGAAGGCCCGGAACGTGAACGAGCTGGTGGCGGTGGCGATGCGCAACCCCGGCATCACCATGGGCAATTCCGGCCTCGGCACGGTGACCCACATGACGGCCGAGAAGTTCCGGCTGCGCGCCGGCATCAAGGTCACGCCGGTCAGCTACAAGGGCGGCGCGCTGCCGGTGATCGCGTTGCTCGGCGGCGAGATCGCGATGGTGATGGCTACGGTACCGGCAAGCATCGAACACGTCCGCGCCGGCAAGCTCGTCGCGATCGGCCTCGCTGCGGCGAAACGTTCCGCGCTGCTGCCGGATATCCCGGCGCTGAGCGAAACGTTCCCGGGCGTCGAAGGCGCGGTCGTGTCCGGCGTGCTTGCACCCGGAGGAACGCCGCAGGCGATCGTCGATCGGCTCAATGTCGAGTTCGGCCGGGTGTCCGACACGGCCGTCGCGAAGTCGGTGTACGCCGCGAATGGCGCCGAGGCGATGAGGATGACCCCGGCCGAGATACAGCGCTGGATGGAGCGCGACGCACAGGAGTGGGCCGAGGTGGTGAAGGCGACCGGCGTGCGGATGAACGACTGATCGGCGAATACTCAGGGGTCGACGCGGATCCCTGCCTGCCGCACCACTTTCGTCCAGGTGGCCTGTTCGCGCGCGATGATCCGTGCCAGGCCTTCCGGCGTCGACCAGGCCGCATGGATGCCGTCCGATTGCAGCCGGCGAATGTCCGGCTGGTCGAGGAACGCAACGATCTCGGCATTGAGCCGCTGCACGATCGCCTTCGGCGTCCCCTTCGGCGCGTACATCGCAGTCCAGAAATCGGATACGTATCCGGGCAGCAGTTCGGCGACCGCGGGCAGGTCGGGCAGTTCGGGCGAGCGGGTTGCCGTGGTGACCGCGAGCGCCCGAAGCTTGCCGGCCTGTATGTGCGGCAGCATCGTCGACGGTCCGGAAAACATCAGCTGGATCTGGCCGGCCAGCAGGTCGACGATCGCGGGTGCCTGTCCCTTGTAGGGAACGTGCAGCATCGGGACACCGGCCATCTGCTCGAACAGCGCGCCCGCCAGATGGATGTTGGTGGCGGTGCCGGTCGAACCGTAGCGCAGGGACCCCGGGTTCGCACGACCCAGCGCGATCAGTTCCTGCAGCGTCTTCGCGGGAACCGAGGCGTTGATGGTGAGCAGCAGCGGGCCGGTGACGATCATGCCGACCGGTTCGATTCCCTCGACAGGATCGTAGGACAGTTTGTAGACGGCAGCGTTGATCGCGAAGCTGGAGGGAATCACGGCGAGCGTGTAGCCGTCCGGGTTCGCCCGTACCACTAGCTCGGAGCCGATCATTCCGCTTGCGCCGGCGCGGTTGTCGACGATGAACTGCTGGCCCAGTTCCTTCGACAGTCGCGCGGCGAAGAGCCGGGCGATGCGGTCGGTCGTGCCACCGGGCGTGAAGGGTACGATGATGCGTACCGGCTTCACCGGCCAGGGCGGCGGACCCGCGGCCGGCTGCGCGCGGGCGGCCGTGCCGCACAGCACGAGCGGGAGGAAAAGGGCGAGCAGGAGCGCAGTGCCAGCGAGACGTTGGTTCATCCGGCGATCCTTTCGCGGCTGAGTCCAGGTCTTACGAAGGGGGAGCTCCAGGATTCTACGCTGTGTGACCCCCTCCGCTCTGCGCCGCTTGATCGGAGGCGCCGTGAGGGGGCATGCTGGCACCTGCAGCCCCACCAGAGGAGATTGGCCATGATGAAGGACAGGATCGTTGCCCCGCCAGGATTCGTCCGCCTGCCGCTTGCGGAACGCGACCGTCGATGGCAATCGATCCGCGCCGAGATGTCGCGGCGCGGAGTCGATTGCCTGCTGCTCAATGGCAACTCCGGGCGCTGGAACGAGATGAACGCCAATATCCGTTACCTGTGCGACTACGCCGACCCGCTGTCCGGCACCTGTTATGCGCTGTTCCCCGGGGCGGGCGAGGGCACGCTCATCACCCAGATGGCGCTCAAGCGCAGTGCACGCGAGATGAGCTGGATCCAGGATATCCGCAGTGCAAGAACGGGCTCGCTGCCGGAAATCGTCGAGGAGCGGCTTTCCGCCCTCGGCCTGGTCAACGGCACGCTCGGGCTGGTGGGTATGACGGTGCGCGCAGATGAGAACATTGGCCTCCCCTGGAACCAGCTCGAAGCCATCCGCAAGCGGTTGCCCGACGTTAAGGTGATCGACGTTACCGACCTTTTCTTCGAGGTGCGTTCGGTGAAGAGCGCGGCGGAACTGGAATGCCTTGCGCGCTCCGCCGACCTTGTCGACCTCGCGTTCGAAGCGCACCTGGATACCTGGCGTCCTGGCATGACCGAACGCCAGTATTACGCCGCTATCGTGCATGCAATGGATGCCGCCGGTGCCGAGCCCCCGACCTTCCTCCTGCTCGAATCGGGGCGCCCGTTCGGGCCATGGCTGTCGCAGGACGCGCTTCCCACGGGTCGCGTGCTATCGCCCGGGGACTACATCGTCAGCGAGACGAGTCCCAAATGGGCGGGTTACCAGGCACAGGGGCTGCAGTGCATCCTGCTCGGGCGTCCGACGAAGGAGATGAATGAGCTGGTCGGCTATGCCACCGAGGTCTGGCACCGGTGCACAGAGCAGTTGCGGCCCGGGAAGCTGCTAAGCGAAGTCGAGCATGCGGCGGATGACGTGATCGAACGCGCACGCTCCCGGTTGGGGGCGCTTGCCGACACGTTGCAGATGCATGTGTCCTACGCCGGCCTGGGCGGGCCGGATCCGCTGGCGCGTCCAC
>CAMDXD010000267.1 GCA_945877995.1 Bordetella parapertussis | reverse complement strand
TTCCTGCCCGAGAAGATGCGCCACATCGACAGCTACTTCGCGCGCCGGTCTGTCAACCTGCTGTTCCCGGTGGCGGTCACCGCCGCGACCACGCTCGCCGCCGTCCTCTGGGCACGTGCCGCGATGCCCTACACCACCGGCTTCGACGTGGCGAAGAACGTGCTCGCCGCGACGCTGCTTTCGCTGGCCATCCTCGAACACTGGTTCATGGTGTTGCCCCTGTCGTCGACGGCCCTCTGGAAATGGGCGATGCGCAACCGGCGCAAGTCCGAACCCGCGCCCGAGCTATCGGGACCGATCGGCCAGATTGAACTGGCCACCCGCCGCTGAACACAGCAGATTGAACAGCCGATGAAATCGTTGCTTGTCAGCGCCGCCACCAGCGGCTTCAAGACGCCCCTTGCCCCCGACGGGCCCGGGCTGGCCCTGTCCTGTGCCCCGGTGCCGGCAGGGGCACCGACCGCGATCGTGATCGGCAGTGGCTTCGGCGGGCTGGCCGCGGCGGTACGGCTTTCGTGCCGTGGCTACGCAGTGACCGTGCTCGAGAAGCTCGATGCACCGGGCGGACGTGCGTACGTGCACCGGCAGGACGGCTTCACCTTCGACGCGGGCCCGACGATCATCACCGCGCCGTTCATGCTCGAAGAACTCTGGGCGATGTGCGGCCGGCGCCTGTCCGACGACGTCGAATTGAAGGCCCTCGATCCCTTCTACCGGATCCGCTTCGTCGACGGCACCCACTTCGACTACAGCGGCGACCCGGTGAAGATGCGTGCGGAGGTGGCCCGCCTGAGCCCGGGCGACGCCGACGGCTACGACCGCTTCATCGTGGAAGCCGAGCATTGCTACCGTCTGGGCTTCGAGCAGCTGGGCAGCGTGGCCTACGACAACGTCGGCACCCTGCTCGCTTCGGTGCCGTCGCTGGTGCGCATGCGCGGCTGGCGCACGATGTTCTCGATGGTCGCGCACCACATGAAGGACCCCCGTCTGCAGGCTGCGTTCAGCCTGCAGACACTGCTGATCGGCGGCAATCCGTTCTCCGTGACCTGTGTCTACAGCCTGATCAACGCCCTCGAGCGGCGCGCCGGCGTGCATTGGGCGATGGGCGGTACCGGTTCGCTGGTGCGCGGCCTGGTCGGGCTGCTCGAAGGGCGCGGCGGCAGCATCCGCTATGGTGCCCAGGCCAAGCGCATCACCATCGAGGGCGGCCGCGCGACCGGGGTCGAACTCGAGGGTGGCGAGCGGCTTCGCTCGGACATCGTCGTGTCCAACGCCGACATGGCCTGGACCTACCGCAACCTGATCGAGCCGCAGCATCGCCGGCACTGGACCGACCGCCGGATCGAGCGCGGCCGCTACTCGATGAGCCTGTTCGTCTGGTACTTCGGCGTCAAGCGCACCTACCCCGACGTGCCGCACCACATGATGCTCCTGGGCCCGCGCTACAAGGAACTGCTCGACGACATCTTCCGCAAGCACAAGCTCGCGGACGATTTCAGCCTGTACCTGCACCGGCCCACCGCTACCGACGCATCGATGGCACCCCCCGGCTGCGATGCGTTCTATGTACTGTCGCCCGTTCCGCATCTCGACAGCGGCACCGACTGGCCCGCCTTTGCCGAGACCTATCGTGCGCGTATCGCCGAAACGCTGGACCGCACGGTGCTGCCGGGTTTCGAGCGCGACATCGTTACCTCGCGCATCATGACGCCGCAGGATTTCCAGGATCGCCTCCTGTCGTACAAGGGCGCGGCGTTCGGCCTGGAGCCCTTGCTGCTGCAGAGCGCGTGGTTCCGGCCGCACAACCGCAGCGAAGACGTACAGCATCTTTATCTCGTCGGCGCCGGGACGCATCCCGGGGCCGGTGTCCCGGGTGTATTGATGTCGGCCAAGGCGCTCGACTCGGTGGTACCCGACCCAGACCGGATTGCGAGGGTCCATGCCTGATACCGCGATGGTTTCCTTTGAAGTGCACGATGCGATGGTTGCCAGGATTGCTGCCGCTGCCGCCGACAGGGGGGCCGTCGCTGGCGACCCCACCGCAGCCGCGGACGACCTGGTCGCTTGCGAGGCACTGATGCGCGGCGGCTCGAAGTCGTTCTTTGCTGCGTCCCGCGTTCTGCCGGCTCGCGTGCGCGCGCCGGCCATCGCGCTCTATGCGTTCTGCCGGGTAGCCGATGACGCCATCGACCTCGCCGACGACCCGGCAGCCGCCGTCGAACGGCTCGACCTGCGGCTCGATGCGATCTACGACCGCCGTCCACAGTCATACGAGTCCGATCGCGCACTCGCCGTGGTCGTCGACCGCTTCGACCTGCCGCGCGGGCTGCTCGATGCGCTCATCGAGGGCTTCCGCTGGGATTCCGAAGGCCGTCGTTACGAGACCATCAGCCAGCTCGAGGACTACTGCGCGCGCGTGGCCGGTACCGTCGGCGCGATGATGGCCATCCTGATGGGGACTCGCAGCCAGACGGCACTCGCCCGCGCCTGCGAACTCGGTGTCGCGATGCAGCTCACCAACATCGCCCGCGACGTCGGCGAGGATGCCCGAAACGGCCGCCTCTATCTGCCGCGCGAATGGCTGCGCGAAGAAGGTATCGATCCCCAGGCCTGGCTGCGGCAGCCGTCGTTCGTGCCTGGCATCGGGCGGGTGGTCGCGCGCCTGCTCGCGCTCGCCGACACCCTCTACCAGCGCGCCGAGCAGGGCATCGCCGAACTGCCACGCGACTGTCGGGCGTCGATCATGGCAGCCCGGCTGGTGTACGCCGAGATCGGGCGCGAGGTCGAGCGCAACGGCCTGGACAGCGTGACGCGCCGGGCCGTGGTGTCGACCAGCCGCAAGACCTGGCTGATCACCCGCGCGATGCTGGCCCGCGCTGCTTCGCCGCGGCCGTTGCCGGGCGCATCGGATGCACAGGCGCCGGTCATGGTCGAGGCGATCCGCTACCTCGTCGAGCACGCCGTCGAACCCGTGGCGCTGGCCGTCTCTGCCGCACCCGATTCCTTCTACGAGCGGGCGGTGTGGGTGATCGAACTCTGCGAACGCCTGCGGGAGCGCGACCGGCTGGCTGTGGCAAGGAGCTGAACCGCGCCTGGACCGAGGCCGGGGCCCTGCTCCGGCGTGAGCCGGAACGCGACCCTGCCCCGGGGCGAACCTGCGCGGGTCGCGGAGGACGTCCATCGAGGTTTCGCCCCGGTCGGCGGTGCTACCATCGACCGTAACTGTCCCGTTCTTGCGTGTCCGTTTCCCGATGACTGCTTCTGCCCCGCCCGTCGAATCGATCGTGATCGCTTCACGCGAAAGCCTGCTTGCCATGTGGCAGGCTGAACACGTCCAGGCCAGGCTGCGCGAACGCTACCCAGGCATCGCCGTGAGCATCCTCGGCATGACGACCGAAGGTGACCGCGTGCTCGACGTCTCGCTGTCGAAGATCGGCGGCAAGGGCCTGTTCGTGAAAGAACTCGAGCAGGCGATGATCGAATCGCGCGCCGACATCGCGGTGCATTCGATGAAGGACGTGCCGATGTGGCTGCCGGACGGCTTCACGCTGCCGGCCATCCTCCAGCGCGAGGATCCGCGCGACGCGTTCGTGTCGAACCGGTACGAGAAGCTGTCCGACCTGCCCGAAGGCAGCGTCGTGGGCACCTCGAGCCTGCGCCGTGAAAGCCAGCTGCGTGCCCGTTTTCCGCACCTCGACGTACAGCCGTTGCGCGGCAACGTGCAGACGCGCCTGCGCAAGCTCGACGAAGGCCAGTACGCGGCGATCATCCTCGCGGCGGCGGGGTTGAAGCGGCTCGGGCTCGCCGCCCGCATCGCCTCCTTCCTCACCACCGAAGAGAGCCTGCCGGCCGTCGGGCAGGGCGCAGTCGGCATCGAATGCCGGAGCGCGGACCAGGCGCTGCAGGCCGCGCTCGCGGCGCTGGGCGATCCCACCACGACCGCCTGCGTACATGCCGAACGGGCGATGTCGCGCGCGCTGGGCGGCAGCTGTACCGTGCCGCTCGGTGGCTTCGCCGAGATCATCGACGGCACCCTGCAGCTGCGCGGCTTCGTCGCCAGCCCCGACGGCAAGCGCATGGTCAGCGACCGGGTCAGCGGTCCGCCGGCGACCGGCGAAGCGCTCGGGCAGGCGCTCGCCCAGCGGTTGACCGACCTCGGTGCGGCAGAGATCCTCGCCGCCCTGCCGTGAACGTGAACGGGCTCCGGGTGGCGGTCACCCGGCCGCTCGAACAGTCGGGCCGGCTCGCCGCAGCGATCGACGCTGCCGGCGGTGAAGCCTTCGTGTTTCCCCTGATCGAGATCGGTCCGCCGCCGGATCCGGCAGCGCTCGACGCGCTGATCGACCGGCTGGACGCATTCGACTGGGCGATTTTCTCCAGCCCGACCGCGGTCGACCGCGCGATCGAGCGCATCCGCGCGCGCCGCCCGCTGCCGGTGGGCTGGTCGATCGCCGCGATCGGCGAGGGTACACAGCGGGCGCTGGCACGGCATGGCTTCGAGCGCGTGCTGGCGCCGACCGAACGCTTCGACAGCGAGGCGCTGCTGGCACTGCCCGCGCTCGCCGACCTGCAGGGACAACGGGCCGTGATCTTCCGTGGCCAGGAGGGCCGCGAACAGATGGCCGACGGCCTGCGCGTCCGGGGCGCAACGGTCGAGTACGCCGAATGCTATAGCCGGCTTGCGCCGGCTGCCGATGCAGCCGTGCTGATCGACCGGGTGCGCGGCGGGCAACTCGACGCGATCGTGGTCACCAGCAGCGAAGGCGTGCGCAACCTGTGCGCGATGCTGTCTCGCACCCGATCGCAGCCGTCCGCGCTGGCCGGATGCACGTTGTTCGTGCCGCATCCGCGTATCGCCGCGGCGGCACGCCTGGCCGGGTTCGGGTCGGTGGTCGAAACCGCCGGTGGTGACAGCGGGGTGCTGGATGCGCTTGCAGCGTTCGCTGCCAGGCTCGCACCGGTCGCCGGTGCAGGGGGCGATGCGCGATGAGCCGCCTCGAGCCTGCGCAGGGCGTGATCGACCCGCTCGTCGCCCGGCCTGCGAACGAAGCCGAGGCGGAGCCTGTGTCTGGAAGGGCGCCAGCGGCCGAGTCGCCGACCCTGGCGGCACCTGTGCCGCCCTCCGGGACGAGCGCCAGCGCGGCCAGCGATCCCGCGCTGCTGTCTGCGCCACTGGCGCCTGCGCTGGCAGCGTCGACGCGCAACCGCGACATCGCGCTCGGCGTGCTCGGCGCAACGGTGGCGCTGCTCGGCTTCCTGGCCTGGGACGGCCATCGCGACCGCAACGCGCTGCGCCAGGAACTTGCACAGCGGCTGGCCAGCTCCGACGACCTCGGCCGGCAGACCCAGGCACTGGCCCAGGGTGCGCAGCGCACCGTGCGCGAGATGGAAGTCGCCCTCGATGCGGTGCAGTCGCAACTGGCTGAATCGCAGAGCCAGCAACTTGCGCTGGAGGCGCTGTACCAGGATCTCGCGCGCGGTCGCGACGAGGCGGCGCTGGCCGAGATCGAGCAGACGTTGCTCGCAGCCAACCAGCAGCTGGTGCTGGCGGGCAACGTGCGCGTCGCATTGATCGCGCTGCAGAGCGCCGATGCGCGCCTGGCACTGATCGACCGCGCGCAGTTCGCGCCGCTGCGGCGGGCCCTCGCAGCCGACATAGAGCGCCTGCAGCGGGTGCCGCTGGTCGACACCACCGGCATTGCGATGCGCCTCGACCGGGCGGTGGCCGGCATCGATATTCTCGCGACGCTGCCCAGCGGCGCTTCGACCGCGGCATCCGCACGGGAGGGCAGTCCGGACACCACCTTGACAACCTCGGCATCGGCGGCCGCCAATGCCGGCCCGGCCGTGGCCGGATGGCGCGCGACGCTCGCGCGCATCTGGGCCGAATTCAAGGCGGACTTCCGCCAGCTCGCCAGCATCCGGCGCATCGATCCCGACG
>CAMDXD010000266.1 GCA_945877995.1 Bordetella parapertussis | reverse complement strand
TCGGCTGCGTGCGCTGCATGCGGGCGGTGTCTATCACACGCCGATCGATTCGTCGGTCGAGGCGCGGCTCGAGGCGGAGTTCCGGGCGCTGTCTGGCGAGAGCGGCGAGACCGGGGTCCCGATCGAGGTCGATGAACGGGTGTTCGTCGCGCGCCGCGTCGCCAGCGGCACCGCCTGGTTCGACTTCCGCATGCTGTGCGACGGTCCGCGCGGCAAGTCCGATTACATCGAACTCGCGCGGCGCTTCCATACCGTGATCGTGTCAGGCGTGCCCGAGCTGACGTCCGGCGAGCGCGATGTCGCGCGCCGGTTCGTCTGGCTGATCGACGAGTTCTACGACCGCCGGGTGAAGCTGATCCTTTCGGCCGAAGTGACGGTCGAGCGGCTGTTCGTGCGTGTTCCGCTCGACGAGGTGTACAAGGAACAGAAGGGTAGCGGCGAGTTCGACCGCACCGTCAGTCGTCTCGTCGAGATGCAATCTGTGCACTATCTCGCCGAGCCGCACCTTCCCTGAGGCACCCGTTTCACCCGTACTCACGCAGCGACCCCGATCCACCTGCGGTACGCTTCGGCAGTGCGCGCAACCGCGCGCATCATCCGCCGGAGTCGCCGATGGTCCTGCTGGTCAATGCGCCCACCGAGAACGGGAATGCGTGGCGCGAGATGTTCCTGGAACTGGATCCTTCGCTCGAGGTGCGCGTCTGGCCCGACGTTGGTGATCCCGCAGAGGTGGACGTCGTATTCGCGTGGCGCACCCAGCCAGGCGACCTCGCGCGCTACCCGAACCTGCGTGCGGTGTTCTCGCTCGGCGCCGGCGTCGACGGGCTGCTCGGCGATCCTGCATTCCCTCGACAGGTGCCGCTGGTGCGCATGGTCGATCCCAACCTCGGCGTGCTGATGACCGAGTACGTGCTGGCGGCCGTGTTGCGCCACCATTGTGAACTCGACCACTACCACCTGCAGCAGCAGGCCGGACGCTGGGAGAAGCGGGTTCGTCCGTTTGCCGGCGAGCGCGTCGTGGGCATCATGGGCCTGGGAGAACTCGGCGCGTGTGCGGCTGTGGCGCTGCGGGGGCTGGGCTTCAGCGTGCGGGGCTGGTCGCGGCGCATCCGTACGGTGCCGGGCGTCGAGACCTACGCTGGAGAAGCCGGTCTGTCCGCCTTCCTCGCCGGCAGCCAGATCCTGGTCTGCCTGTTGCCGCTGACCGCGCAGACGCGCGGCGTCCTCGGTGCATCGACCTTCGCCCGGATGCCGCACGGCAGCTGCCTGGTGAACGCCGCGCGCGGCGGCCATGTGGTCGATGCAGACCTGGTCGCAGCACTCGATGCCGGGCAGCTGTCTTCGGCCACGCTCGACGTGTTCGAGACCGAACCGCTGCCGACTGGGCATCTGTTCTGGACTCACCCGCGCATCCTGATCACGCCGCACATCGCCAGCGTGACCAGCCTGCCCACCGCTGCCGCGCTGGTCATCGAAAACCTGAAGCAGTGGCGCGCCGGTGGCGCGCTGCGCAACGTGGTGGATCCTGACCGGGGCTACTGAGTTCTGACCGCAACCACGGCTAGCACTCGACTACCGGCACGGCATCAGCCGCGGTACAGCGGCTCTGGCTGGGTGAAGAACGAATGCAGGATGTGGTAGCACATCATGTAGTTCTTCTGCTGGAAGCTCGCGTGCGAGATGCCGGCCATCATGGTGAACTGCTTGTCCGCGTTCGGCAGCCGCTTGTAGAACTCGATCAGGTCGTCCAGCGCCGCGATGCCGTCGAATTCACCGCGCATCAGCAGCGTGGCGGCCCTGATCTTCGCCGGGTCGACCACCGGCAGCTTGGAGCACATGTCGACATAGGTGCCGGTGGGCATCTCGTGGTCTAGCGCGAGGATCGCATCTGCGAAGGCTTCGACGGTCGCCTCGTCGGCGCAGCCGGGATGGTCGCGATTGAAGATCGAATGCACGAAGGCGCGGTCGATCGGACGCTTCTTGATGGCGATGAAATCGGCCAGCTTCTTCTTCCGCTCGACCAGGGTCGGTGCACCTTCGCCAGTCCAGACGAACGCGTCCAGGGCCAGGCGCGACACGCGCTCGGGATTTCGCTCGGCGAACATCGCGGCGCGCAGCGCACCGGAGGAGATACCGTAGACCATGAACTGCTTCGTGCCGCAGGTCTTCATGATGTAGTCGCTGGCCGCCTTCACGTCGTCGGCGCCGTTCGCGATGTCGAAATAGATGTCGCGCGACTTGTCGGAGCGGCCGTAGCCTTCCATGTCGACGCACCAGTTGTCGAAGCCACGCTTGGCGAACCAGTCCATCGCGGACGAGTCCGGGCGGCCCGGGACGGTCAGGTCGAAGGTCGGGGTCGAGGCCATCGACGAGCCGTGAACCCAGAGGATCGTGCCGTTGCTGCCGGTGCCAGGAACGGCGCGCTTCTCCCACAGGTACAGGTTGATGTCGCCCTTCTTCGTCCAGTGCTCCTGGCCGGCAACGGTGGCTTCTGTGATGCTCATCGGTGATGCGCTCCTTTTCAGGCAGTCGTGCCGCCGCGCCGCTCGAACAGGTCGCGCGGCATCAGGAACACGAAGAAGTTGGCCAGCACGATGGTGCAGGCGAGGAAATAGAAGACAGCCAGCAGGCCCCAGGTGTCAGCGACCCAGCCCGCGAGCAGCGGAGCGATGGCCGCCCCGATGGCCTGCGTGCTGAACATGATGCCCACGGCGGAACCGGCGGCGGAAGCCGGGGTGCTGTCGAGCATCCAGGCCTGCAGCACTGCGCGCACCGCATAAAGGAAGAAGCCGAGCAGCGCCGTGCAGGCGATGAACAGCGGCGTGCCCGGCGCGACCAGCATCACGCCGATCACCACCGCGCTCATGATCATCGACCCGGCCACGATGCGCGAGCGACCCATCCGGTCTGACAGGTGGCCGGCGATCGGCGATGCGGCGAAGCCTGCGACCTGCAACGCGAACAGGCACACGCCAGCTGCGAAGATCGAATAGCCGAGGTCGCGCATCAGGTACAGCGGCAGGAACACCAGCAGTCCGGTCTGGGTCATCGTGCGGAACGCCGCGCTCGCGCAGATCATCATCATTGCGCGGTTGCGCAGCAGCGCGGTCGACTGCTCTAACTGGTCGGACCAGCGCTGGACCGGCGGTGCGACGCCGGCGGGCGCCGGGGTGGCTTCCTTGCCGGTGCCCTGCACCTGACCGTGATGACGAAGGCCTGGCAGTGCACCGAGCATCGCCAGGATCAGCAAGGCAGCGAACACGCCTGGCACGACATTCATCACGACCACCTCGCGCCAGGTGAACGCGGCCAGCAGGGCGCCCACCACGAGTGGTGCGACGGCCTCGCCGACGTTGCCGCCCATCCCATGCACGGACAGCGTGACGCCCTTTCGATCGGGATACCGGTCAGCGAGCGTCGCGATCGCGGTCGGGTGCCAGATGTTGTTGCCGACCGACACCAGGGTCACGCAGGCGAGCAGCACCCAGTAGGTGCTGGTGAAGCCCATCAGCAGGTACGGGAAGCCGACCCAGAACAGCGAAGCGGCCATCATCAGGGCCCGGTTGCCGTAACGGTCTACCAGCATCCCTGCCGGGAGGTTGGACGCGGCGCCCACCGTGTGCTGAACGGTCATGATGAAGCCGATCTGCACGTACGACAGCCCCAGCTCGCTGCCGATCAGCGGCAGCAGCAGGTAAAACGTGGCCGTGTACCAATGCGTCATCGCATGGCCGGCGGCGATCAACCATACGTCCTTGAGCCGTAGGATGCCGGGGTGCGGGGGTTGGGGCAGGGTTGCTAGGCCGGACATCAGGGCATTCGCTGGGCGTGGCCAAGCCACGGAAGCCGACGATATTATCACGCACCCCGGGTGCGTCCGGACGCACCCGGGCCGGCCTCGAGCCGGTCAGGCGGCCTGGGCGAACAGCGTGGCCAGGTCGTCGTGCCCGGGCTCCGAGAGCAGGGCCTCCATGTCGAGCACCAGAACCACCGAGCCGTCGCCGGCGAGCGTCGCGCCCGCCACGCCCTTGGGCTTGATCTGCTCGAGCGGCTTGATGACGACGTCGTCGCGGCCTATGAAGCTGTCCACGGCCAGTACCAGCGAGTACATTGCCGCCTGCAGCAGCACGCCGTAGCGCGGCTGCACCGGCTGTGGCCAGCCGATGAGGCTCGATAGCGTGCGCACCGGCAGCACCTCGTCGCGCACGACCATCGTCGCGCGGCCTGACACCGCCTGCACCTCCCTGGCGCGGATCGGGATGATCTCGCGCACCATCGACAGGGGCACCGCGAACGGCTGCTCGCCGACGCGAACCACCAGCACCGGCAGGATCGCCAGCGTCAGCGGCAGCGAGATCGAGATGCGCGTGCCCGCGCCGGGCTCGGAGCTGATGTCGATCCGGCCGTTGAGCTTCTGGATGTTGCTCTTGACCACGTCCATGCCGACGCCGCGCCCGGACACGCTGGATACTTCGTCCTTGGTCGAGAAGCCTGGCATGAAGATCAGGTGCAGTGCCTGCCGGTCGTCGAGCGCACTGGCCGCCTCGATGTCCAGCAGCCCCTTTTCTACTGCCTTGCGGCGCAGCACGTCGGGGCGCATCCCGCGTCCGTCGTCGCTGATCTCGATGACGATATGGTCGCCAGCCTGGCGTGCGCACAGGCGCACCGTGCCCTTGTCCGACTTGCCGGCCGCGCGTCGGTCCTCGGGCGATTCGATGCCGTGGTCTGCCGCGTTGCGCACGAGGTGCACCAGTGGGTCGTTCAATTCCTCGACCATTGTCTTGTCGAGTTCGGTCTCCTCGCCGGAGAGTTCCAGGTCGAGTTCCTTGCCCAGTTGCCGCGCGAGGTCGCGCGCCATCCGCGGATACTTCTGGAACAGGCGGCCGACCGGCTGCATGCGGGTCTTCATCACCGCGTTCTGCAGGTCGCCGACCAGCAGGTCCAGCTGGCTCACTGCCTCGTCCAGTGCCCGGAACACCTCGAGCGATGTCTTGCCTTGCATGATAGTGGTGCGCAGACACGTCAGTCGGTTCTTGGTCAGACCGATCTCGCCGGACAGGTTCAGCACCTGGTCAAGCCGGGCCGTATCGATGCGGATCGTGTTTTCCTTGACGACCAGCTTGTCGTTGTCGCGGCGGCCGGAGCGCTCGGCGCGGGCGCCCGGCTGGTCGATGTCGCGCCGGCCGAGCGGGGAGGGCGCTGCAGGGACAGCCGCAGCCGGTTGTACGGCCGCCTCGACGGGCGCCGGCACCCCGGTCAAGGCGCCGTACAGCGCGGGCCAGTCGACGTCGCCTTGCGCCACGGGCGGCGTATCCGGCGCCGGCACGGCCGCTGGCTTCGACGCCGGTACGGCCAGCGCCTCCCCTGAGATCGCGCGCTCGAGGTCGGCCAGCAGCGCCGGGTCGGCTGGCGCAAGATGGCTCGAACCCGCAAGCGTATCGAACATGTCTCGAACGGAACCAGTCGCCGACATGATCACGTCCATCAGCGTCGGATTGAGCTTCAGCGAACCGTTGCGCAGCAGGTCGAACAGGTTCTCGGTCAGGTGGCAGAGGTCGACCAGCGGCTGCACGCAGAGGAAGCCCGCGCCTCCCTTGATCGTGTGGAAGCCGCGGAAGATGTGGTTGAGCAAGGCAGGGTCATCCTGCCGCCGCTCCAGTTCGACCAGCTTGTTGTCGACGTCGGACAGCAACTCGCCGGCCTCGGTCAGGAATTCCTTCAACAGGTCTTGGTCGCCGGAAAAATCGCTCATGGGCGCTCTCGCTTAAGCACGGTGCTCTCGATGTGTGGCATCGCCGGGGGCAGGCGATGCAGGGGATGCGCAGCCGGCCGTTCAGAAGCCAAGCGACTCCAGCAGTTCGTCCACCTGGTCCTGGTTCTCGACCACGTCGTTGCGCCCGGCATACTTCGTGACCGGGCCGTTCAGCAGGCCCTCTGCCTCGACGC
>CAMDXD010000265.1 GCA_945877995.1 Bordetella parapertussis | reverse complement strand
TCCGAGATCACCGCGCCGGCGCTGCCGTCGGTGGTACCGCTCAACCGCGGATCGGTGCGCTTCGAGCAGGTCGGCTTCCGCTATCCGTCGCGGCCCGATGTCGAGGCGATCGCCGACGTCACGCTCGAGATCTCCCCCGGCGAGACGCTGGCGATTGTCGGCCCGTCCGGCGCCGGCAAGACCACGCTGTTCCAGTTGCTGATGCGCTTCTACGACGTCACCAGCGGCCGCATCCTGATCGACGGCGTCGACATCCGCGCGATCGACCTGCAGCGGCTGCGCACGGTGATCGGCGTGGTCGCGCAGGACAGCGTCGTGTTCGCGGCATCGGTGCGCGACAACATCCGCTACGGCGTGCCCGACGCGACCGAGAACGAAGTGCGTTCGGCGGCGCGGATGGCTGCGGTCGAGGAGTTCGTCGCCCGGCTGCCGGACGGCTACGACACCCACCTTGGCGAGCGCGGCGTGCGTCTGTCCGGCGGACAGCGCCAGCGCATCGCGATCGCGCGTGCACTGCTGAAAGATCCGCCGATCCTGCTGCTGGATGAAGCGACCAGCGCGCTCGATTCCGAGAGCGAGGCGTTCGTAAAGGCGGCGATCGACCGCGCAGCGCAGGATCGCACCGTGCTGGTGATCGCGCATCGGTTGTCGACGGTGCAGAGCGCCGACCGCACGGTGGTGATCGACCAGGGGCGCATCCAGGCGATCGGCACGCATGCGGAACTGATGGCCAACAGTCCGCTGTATGCGCGGCTGGCGGCGTTGCAGTTCGGGAAAGGCTAGCGCGGGAGCACCGCCCACTCCGGCATCGGCCACCCCAGCAGTTCCGCCAGTCGGCACACGATCCATCCAGCTTCTTCCGTGCGCACGACCGATCCGTCGACCAGCAGGCCACGATGGATGCGCTCGAGCACCATGTCCTCGGGTACCCCGAGATCCAGCTTGCGCTGGGTCGCATGCTCGGTGAGCATCTGCGCCATGTCCTCACACAGTTCATAGCGCTCGGCGATCACCGCGCGTGGTTCGCTCGGCTTGATCGATCCTGTCGGGATGAACAGGTCGATGAACGGGCGGGGGATGGCAATCTGGTTCTCGTCTGACATGTTGCCTTCGTGCAGGCCGCTGGGCGCAGTCCAGGAGCATACCGGACCTCCCGCGCCCGCCACCCGCGACATCAGTCTGCCTTTGCCCCCGACAGCTTCACCAGCTTCGCGTACTTCTCGAGCTCGCGCAGGAAGAAACGCTGGAATTCGGCGGGGCCGAGGCCGAGCGGCTCGAGCCCGTCGCGCTCGAATGCCGCGCGTATCTCGGGCGTCTGCATGGCCTTCAGCGTCTCGGCGTTCAGGCGTTCGACGATGGCCTGCGGCATGCCGGCGGCGACGAACATGCCGAACCAGTTGTCGGTGTCGAAGCCAGGCAGGATGCTGTCGAGCGTCGGCAACTGCGGCAGCAGGGCGGTCGGCTTCACGGTGGTGACCGCCAGTGCGCGCAGCCGCCCGGTCTTCAGGTGCGGCAATGCGACCACGGTTGCGAAGAAGCTCATGTCGACTTCGCCGGACATCAGCGCGCCGACCACCGAGCCGGCGCCCTTGTACGGCACATGCGTGACCTCGGCCCCGGTGAGCGATGCGAACAGCACGCCGGCGAGATGGCTGGTGGTACCCATGCCGTTCGAGCCGAAATTCAGGCCGCCCTTGCGCTTCTTCAGCAGCGCTACCAGTTCCTTCACGTTGCGCGCCGGTACCGATGGGTGCACCACCAGCAACTGCGGTGAGGACACCACGCCGGTGACCGGCACCAGGTCCTTCAGCGGGTTGTAGCCGAGCTTCGCGTACAGGCTGGGGTTCACCGCCAGCGCCGCGGACGAGAACAGCAGCATGCTGCCATCGGCCGGTGCGCGGGCAACCAGTTCGGCGCCGATGTTGCCGCCTGCGCCTGCACGGTTGTCGACGCTGAATGGTTGGCCCATCCACTCACCGTACTTGACCGCCAGCAGTCGCGCGACGATGTCGGTGACACCGCCGGGGGCGAACGGCACCACGATCCGTACCGGACGTTGGGGCCAGGCCTGTGCGCCGGCGGTCGCTGGCGGTAGCGCACCCAGCAGTACACCGATCGCGGGAAGGAGGAGGGCGGTGTGCTTCATGAGTCCAGCCTGATCTTCGCCTGCTCGGTCACCGCGGCCAGCCCGTTGCCAGCGACCAGTACCAGCAGCAGCGTGGGGCAGGGCACGACTTTCAGGATCACGGCAGATCCTTGCATCGATGTCTCCTCCTGTGTTGTCGCATGCGCCATTACCTGATGTTCTGTGGCATCGATCGGCATCGCCCGGCACTTGCGTCAGCTTAACTCAGAATACGATGTTCACCTTCGCGCACGATGCCGCGACACCGCGCGCCGCTCGGCCTGCTGGAGCGGGTGTATCCCGCCGGCGGCGGCCGGTGCGTGTGCTAGCATCGAAGCAGGAAGAGTGATGACCCAGTGAACCGCGGCCCGCAACGACAGCGCGACGACCGTCCCTCGAGGCGGGCGCTCGCCAATGCTTCCCGGCTGGCAGCGCGCCAGGCGATGCGTCCCCTCTCGTTTCGAGTGCTGCGGCGCCTCGACGCGGCTGCCTTTACCTCTGGCGCGCTGCTGGCGCGAGAGCTGTCGGTGTCGCGTTCGACGATCTGGACGGCAGTGCGTGACATAGAGCGGTCCGGCGTCTGCATCGAGCATGGACAGGGGCGCGGCTACCGGCTGGTCGAGCCGATGGATTTCATCGACGCCGGGCGTGTGCAGTCGATGCTCGGGCAGCAGGCTCGCGGGCTCGCGCTGACCGTGCTCGACCATTGCGAGTCGACCAATACCGCGCTTGCCCGGCAGGCCGAGGCCGGCGCGCCGCACGGTACCGTGCTGCTCGCTGAATGGCAGACTGCCGGCCGCGGTCGCTTCGATCGACGCTGGTCGAGCGCACCGGGAGCGGGGCTCACCTTCTCGCTGCTCTGGCGCTTCGACAAGGGATCGCAGCTCGCGGGGCTGAGCCTGGTGATCGGCCTGGCCATCGCCGATGCGTTGCGCGTGCTCGGCCTGCGCGAGGTACGCCTGAAGTGGCCGAACGACGTGCTGGTACATCGGCGCAAGCTCGCCGGCGTGCTGACCGAGATCCGCGGCGATATCCTCGGCCCGTGCGCAGCGGTGATCGGTATCGGGCTAAACGTGCGGCTGCCGCAGGCGACGATCGACGCGATCGACCAGCCGGTGACCGATCTGGCGCGCAGCGGATTCGAAAACCTCGATCGCAGCGCCATCCTCGGCGCGCTGCTCTCCGGCCTGGCGTCGGCACTCGAGCGGTTCGGGCGCGAGGGCTTCGGACCTTTCCGGCGCGAGTGGCAGGCACACAGTGCGAGCCTGCATCGCACGGTGAAGGTAGCGTTACCCGACGGCGGCGTGGTGCGCGGCACGATGCTCGGGGTGGACGCGCAGGGCGCGCTGCGCATCGAAGTCGGCGGCGAGACCCGGCGCGTGTTCAGTGGCGAACTGTTCGAACCTGGTCCGGTGCGCGCGCGCGCCCGCGCCCGTGTCGATGGCGGGGCCGGCCGCCGGCCGCAGCAGGCGGAAATCGAATGATCGTCGCGCTCGATCTCGGCAACACGCGCATCAAGTGGGCGGTGCACCCCGGCGGGCTGCCGGTCGCCGGCCGCATGCTGGCCGACGGCGCGGTAGATCCCGCCGGTGTCGATTCGCTGCCTGGCTGCTGGGCAGCGTGGGGCCAGCCGGACGAGATCGCCGCCTGCAGCGTCGCCGGCTCCGCTGCCGACGCTGCACTCGAGCGCCTCGCAGGACGCCTCGCGGTGCCGTTGCGGCGTATCCGGCCGCTCGCGCTGGCCGCGGGGGTACGCAACCTGTACGGCAACCCCGCCAGCCTTGGCGCAGATCGCTGGGCGGCGCTGGCCGGTGCCCGGGCGCGCGGCCGCGATGCAGCGCTGGTGGTCGATGCCGGGACCGCGATGACCGTTGACGCGCTCGCTGCCGATGGACGCTTCCTCGGTGGCCTGATCGTTCCCGGCTACGACCTGATGCGTGCATCGCTTGCCCGTGGCACCGCGCGCCTGCCGGTGGCCGCGGGCAGCTTCGATCCGTTCCCCCGCTCTACCGACGATGCAATCGTCACTGGCGCGCTGCAGGCGATGGCGGGCGCGGTGTCGAGAACGCGCGACGCGATGCTCGCGGCTGGCGAGTCAGCACCGCAGTTGCTGTTGACCGGTGGTTGCGCGTCGCTCCTGCAGCCTTTGCTGGCTTCGTTCGCGCCGCTGTACCTGCCTTCGCTGGTGCTCGAAGGGGTGCTGGTGCTCGCGCAGGAGGCGCGCCTGGACGCGCCCGAGCGCCCGGATGTGCACGGGGTCGCGCGATGATCCGCTGGATCGTTGCATTGCTGCTGGCGGCCAACGTGCTGTTCGGCGCGCTGGTCGGTTTCGGCGATCCAGCGCGCAGCCCGGATGCCCAACTGCTCGACCTGCAGATGAACGCGCAGCAGGTGCGCGTGGTCGGTGGCGGCCAGGACCGACCCCGCCCCGCGGTTGCGGCCGCGGCGCCGTCAGCCTGCCTTGCCTGGGGGCCTTTCGCGCAGTCCGATGCCGCGCGCGTGCGCGAACTGCTTGTTGGCCTGGTGCCAGCCGAGGCGATCACGCCGTGGGAGGTCATCGGCGCCAGGGCGTGGTGGGTCGGGTTGCCGCCCCAGAAGAGCCAGGCCGATGCGCAGCGCAAGGTGGCCGAGCTGAAGGCGCTGGGCGTCACCGGTTATTCACTGGTCGAGACCGGCGACGAATGGCAGAACGCGGTCGAATTGGGCGTGTTCGCCGATGAGGCAGCGGCGCGCGAACACCTCGCGAAGCTGCAGCTGCTCGGCGTGCGCACAGCCAGGGTGACCGAGCGGCAGGAAGCGCCCGGCGTGCAGTGGCTTGTGCGCGGGCCAGGCGAGGCGGTGACGGCCCGGGTGCTGCAACTGAAGCAGGCGAATTTTCCGGACAGCTCGCTGGGCGCGATCGAGTGTCCAGCGCTACCCGTTCCGGCGCGCTGATCGCCGGCTGTGCTGCGCTGCATCGGGCTGCATCGACGGCTGCTGTTGCTACGCAGCCTCTTTACCCTTGAGCAGCGCTTCCATGCGTGCCGGTGGCAGCGCTGCATGAAACAGGTATCCCTGCATCAGCGCGCAGCCGTGCAACACCAGAAAATCGCGCTGGCCGGTCGTTTCTACGCCCTCGGCGACGACCTCGATGCAAAGGCTGTGCGCCAGCGAGAGGATCGCCTCGACGATCGCCGCGGTATCGTGTTTCTCGGTGATTTCGGCGACGAAGGAACGATCGATCTTCAGGCGTTGTACCGAGAACCGTTTCAGGTAGGACAGCGAAGAATAGCCGGTGCCGAAATCATCGACCGAGATCGAGGCGCCGAGCCGGGCCAGCGCGCGCAGCGTATCGAGCGTGCCCTTGGTGTCTTCCATCAGGGTGTGCTCGGTGATCTCGAACTCGAGCCGCTTGGCATCGAAGTCTGCATCGGCGAGGATCTGACCGACCAGTTCCGCCAGCCGCGGGTCTTTGAACTGGCTTGCCGACAGGTTGATCGACAGGCGCAGCGGACGGCCCTGGCTGTCGACCCAGCCGCGTGTCTCGCGGCAGGCCCGGCGTATGGCCCAGGCGCTGACGTTGCGGATCAGCCCGGTCTCTTCCAGCAGCGGGATGAACGCATCCGGATGCAGTTCACCGCGCTGCGGATGCTGCCAGCGCAGCAGCGCCTCGACCGCGATGATCCGTCCGGTCGACGACTCGATCTGGGGCTGATAATGCAGTTCGAGTTCGCCACGCTCCAGGATGCCCGGCAGGTCGGTCTCGAGTGCGAGGCTTTCGGACAGGCCCTGCCCCATGGCTGGCAGGTAGAAGCGGTAGGTGTTCTTGCCGGCGGCTTTCGCACGGTACATCGC
>CAMDXD010000264.1 GCA_945877995.1 Bordetella parapertussis | reverse complement strand
CGTCTATTTCCGCACCGGCCTCTATCCGCAGCCGCTGCCGGGCGGGCTGGGCATGGAAGGTGCCGGCGTGGTCGAGGCTGTCGGCGAGGGCGTGACGGATATCGCCGTGGGTGACCGCGTTGCCTACGCCGGCACGCCGACCGGCGCGTATGCACAGGCGCGAGTGATGCCGGCGGCGAAGCTGGTGAAGTTGCCCGACGCCATCGGGTTCGAGCAGGCTGCAGCGATGATGCTGCAGGGCATGACCGCGCAGTACCTGCTCAAGCGCACGTATCCGGTGAAGGCGGGGCAGACCATCCTGTGGCATGCGGCGGCCGGCGGCGTGGGTCTCATCGCCTGCCAGTGGGCGAAGGCGCTCGGTGCCACCGTCATCGGCACGGTCGGCTCGGACGAGAAGGCCCGACTCGCAAAGGCCCACGGCTGCGACCATGTGATCGTCTACTCGCGCGAGAACTTCGTCGAGCGGGTGAAGGAGATCACAGGCGGCCGTGGCGTCCCGGTAGTCTACGACTCCGTCGGCAAGGACACCTGGCCGGCTTCGCTCGACTGCCTGCAGCCGCTCGGCATGATGGTCAGCTTCGGCAACGCGTCCGGACCGATCCCGTCGGTGAACACGGCCGACCTGGCATCACGTGGCTCGCTGTTCTTCACTCGCCCGACGCTGATGAGCTACACCGCGACGCGCGAAGACCTGCTCGCGAGCGCGGCCGATCTGTTCGATGCCGTGCTCACTGGCAAGGTGAAGATCGAGATCCAGCAGCGTTATCCGCTGGCCGATGCGGCACGGGCGCACCGCGATCTCGAGGCTCGGCGGACCACGGGCTCCACCGTGCTGATCCCGTGATTCGCCTGTCTACCCGGAGATGGTCATGACATCGACGAAGCCTGCCTCACCTCGACCCGGGGTGCGCGGTATCGGCATGCTCGCCGCCGGCGCCGGGCTGCTGCTGGCGGCGGCAGGCGCCTGCGCGCACCACGGCTGGAGCGAGTACGACACCGGCCGCGCGCTCACCGTCACCGGTGCGATCCTCGAAGCCGGCTACGACAATCCGCACGGCTTCGTGCGCATGAAGGCCGGCAACCAGGTGTGGCGCGTCGTCCTCGCACCGCCGGCACGGATGGAGGCGCGCGGGCTGCCCGCAGGCAGCCTGAAGGTCGGCGCGACCGCGACGCTGGTCGGCTATCCGCACCGCAGGGACGCGCTGCAGATGCGGGCGGAGCGGATCACGCTCGAAGGTGGCCAGCCGGTCGAACTGCGGTGAGCCGCCCGGTGACGCTCCGATGCGCGATGATCGAACGGCGACGCGATGCGCGCGGGCCGTGGCCCGAAGGCCCGGCTTGCGCGGATCG
Organism: Bordetella parapertussis; assembly: GCA_945877995.1. GTDB lineage: Bacteria > Pseudomonadota > Gammaproteobacteria > Burkholderiales > CAIKXV01 > CAIKXV01. The sequence goes on along the minus strand of CAMDXD010000264.1, from coordinate 4,609 downwards.
CCCATGTCTGAGCGAGAACGATGAACGGTAGGCGCGGACGCAATGGCTGGAACGACGGCGTTGGGCGCGCGATCTTCGCGGCGCCGGGGGGCCGCTGGGCGGCGCGCTGGCTCGCGCCCAGCCGCGCCTACGGCCTCGCCGCGCTTGCCTGCTTCTGCCTGATCGGTTTTGCCCTCTACCTGCAGTATGTGCAGAAGGAGGATCCCTGCCCGCTATGTATCTTGCAGCGGGTCGCGATGATCGGCATGGGCCTGGTGTTCATGGTGGCGGCGCTGCACGCGCCGCGGGGGAGGGGGCTCAGGATATACAGCGCGCTGGCGGCACTGATCGGTGCGGCCGGAGCGGCGGTGGCCGGGCGCCACGTGTGGCTGCAGAACCTCCCCAAGGATCGCGTGCCGGAGTGCGGGCCTGGCCTCGACTTCATGCTTCAGCAGTTCCCGCTGTCGCAGGTGTTTTCGCTGGTGCTGCGCGGATCCGGCGAGTGCGCCGAGGCCGGATGGCGCTTCCTCGGACTGACCATTCCCGCATGGACGCTGCTCTGGTTCGCGGGCCTGATCGTGCTCTCGATCGCGGTCGGCTGGTTTTCGGGACGGCGTCGCCGCGACGGATTCTGAGGTTCCGGTCGACCCCTGGCGCGGCCGCTGTCGGGCACCGAGCGCGCGCCGGGACACGAACTGGTTGACGCGTGCGGAATTACCCGGTATACCGCAGACTGTTGTTCCTCTCTAAGTCCGAAGTCTTCAATCCGACCGCTGATTCTAGCGGGCTTGGGCCACACCAAATGGTCCGTCCTGCGGTGGTTGGCGGCTGTTGTGCCTTGGGATGTGAACAGCGGTTGCGGGTTACCCGCTTTTTAAATAGCTCTCAAGGAATCAAGTTATGGCAACGGGCGTAGTCAAGTGGTTCAACGAGTCGAAGGGCTTCGGCTTCATCACCCCTGATGGTGGCGGCGAAGACCTGTTCGCGCACTTCAGCGCGATCAACATGCCGGGTTTCAAGACCCTGAAGGACGGACAGCGCGTCTCCTTCGACGTCGTGCCGGGCAAGAAGGGCCAGCAGGCTGCCAACATTCAGGCCGTCTGATCGCCGCGTCGAAGCAATGAAGAAAAGCCGGGCATGCCCGGCTTTTTTTTCGTCTGTCGTTCCGGGTATCTGCAGGCACGCCGGCAGCGACCCGTTCCACCAGGCAGCGGCAACCCGCTCCACGAAGGCGATCTCCGCCGGACCGACTCCGCATCGACCGTGTCCGATCCCTGGACGGCATGGGGCGTTTCGGGTCGACCGGTTCCGCTAGAATCCATGGATCGCAATCGCTGAACCGCAAATGTCGAAGCCCCTGAAGCCGTCAAGTCCTTCCGCGCCACTGTCTGCCCCGTCGAACTTCATCCGCAGCATCATCGAGGAAGACCAGAGCAGCGGGCGCCACGGTGGGCAGGTGACGACGCGGTTCCCACCCGAGCCGAACGGCTACCTGCACATCGGGCATGCCAAGTCGATCTGCCTGAACTTCGGCATCGCACGCGACTTCGGCGGCCGCTGCAACATGCGTTTCGACGACACGAACCCGGCAAAGGAAGAAACCGAGTACGTCGAGTCGATCATGTCCTCGGTGCGCTGGATGGGCTTCGACTGGGGCGAGCACCTGCATTTCGCCTCCGACTACTTCCCGCAACTCTACGACTACGCTGAACTGCTGGTGACTCGCGGCGATGCGTATGTCGACAGCCTGTCGGCCGACGAGATCCGGGCTTGTCGGGGCACGCTCACCGAGCCTGGCCGTGACAGCCCGTACCGCACGCGGACCCCGGACGAGAACCTCGGCCTGCTGCGCCGGATGAAGGCAGGCGAGTTCCCCGACGGTGCGCATGTGCTGCGCCTGAAGCTCGACATGCGCTCGCCGAACATCAACCTGCGCGACCCGCTGATCTACCGGATCCGGCATCAGACCCATCATCGTACCGGTGATGCCTGGTGCATCTACCCGTTGTACGACTACACGCATGCGCTGTCCGATGCGATCGAGCACATCACGCATTCGATCTGCACGCTGGAGTTCGAGGACCACCGGCCGCTGTACGACTGGTGCGTCGAGAACCTGCCTGTCCCGTATCGGCCTTACCAGTACGAGTTTGCGCGGCTTAACCTGACCTATGCAGTGCTGTCGAAGCGGCGGCTGATCGACCTCGTCGAGAGCGGCTGCGTCGACGGTTGGGACGACCCACGCCTGCCCACGCTGGTCGGCGTTCGCCGCCGCGGCTACACGCCCGAGGGCATGCAGCTGTTCTGCGAGCGCATCGGCGTGTCGAAGGCCGAATCCTGGATCGACATGGGCGTGCTCGAGCAGGCGATCCGCGACGACCTGGAACCGAAGGCACCGCGTGCGATCGCCGTGTTGTCGCCGCTGCGGCTGGTGATCGATAATTTCCCCGAGGGCCGCATCGAGCCGTGCAGCGCACCGGTCCATCCGCACCATCCCGAAATGGGGCGGCGCGAGTTCCCTCTGACGCGCGAACTCTGGATCGAGCGCGACGATTTCGAGGAAACGCCGCCCAAGGGCTACTTCCGGCTGTCACCCGGCAGCGAGGTACGGCTGCGCTACGGCTATGTCGTGCGCTGCACCGGCTTCGACAAGGACGCCTCCGGCGCGGTCGTGGCGGTGCACTGCGAGTACCTGCCCGAGACGAAGAGCGGCACCCCGGGCGCCGATTCACGCAAGGTGAAGGGAAACATCCACTGGGTGTCGGTCGACCACGCGCTGGCGGCCGAGGTGAGGCTGTACGACCGCCTGTTTGCGGTGCCGCATCCGGGCACCGGTGAGCGCGATTACAAGCTCGACCTGAACCCGTCTTCGAAGACGGTGATCACCGCGCAGTGCGAGCCGGGCCTTGACGGTGCGGCACCGGAACAGCGCTTCCAGTTCGAACGGCACGGCTACTTCGTCGCCGACAGGGTCGACAGCCGGCCGGGCACGCCGGTGTTCAACCGGGCGGTGACGCTGAAGGATTCCTGGGCGTCTCGCGGCTGAGCCCGGGTGCGCGGCCGACCGGGCCGGCGTCCAGTTCCCGGATCAGCCAGTCACCGCGCCGGGTGGTGGCGCTGCCGCCGAAGCGGCTGCGTCCCATCATCAGATCCTGGTGCCCGCTGTCTTCGCTGGAGCGCACCACCACGCCGGCATCGGGCGCGTACCAGTCGATCTCCAGGCGGCGGGTCTCCGTACGATGGAATTCGAAGTCGCCGAGCCACAGGTCGCGCGTGATGCGCAGCGCACGAAACCGGCCAGCCGGAACGTCCATCGTCTCCCATCCGCCGACCCGCGCGACCATGATCACGCGATGTGGCCGCGGATCGCCCTCGACCCGGGCGATCACATCCTGGCGCACCGATTGCCCGGGCACCAGCGGGAACGGCAGGATCCGCAGCGGCGGATCGAAGGTGGTACGGGTGCCGTCGGCGCGTTGCCAGGCCACCAGGTCGCCGCGCACGTCGAACTGCTGCGCGACCAGCGCGGCGACCGGCCGGCCGAAGCCACCGTTGCCGGCCTCTTCGTACGCCATGCCCTCGAGGCGCGAACCGGTGGCGTCGAAACGCCGCAGCGCTGGCGCGCGCGGCTCGTCGTTGTAGCCGTTGCGGGTACGGTAGGTCAGTTCGGTACCGGGCCGCATCTGCGCGCCGGCGTCGACCACAGGCCCGGGTTCGCCGCCCTCCAGTGCCATGCAGCCAGAAGTTATCGCGACCAGGGCGAAGGTGAATGCCGCGAGCAGCGGACGACGCATCGCGCGCGCATCGTGAAGGCGGGCCAGGCGCCTGGCAGTAAATTTGCGTCCAGCGGCTGGCGATGCGGGCCGTGGCTGCAATGGGGAGATCGTGGGCAGCGGTTGCGTTACAGGCATGGTGGTCTCTCCGGGCGGACGGTCAGAACGGTCCGGCGTCGTCCCGCCGGGACAGGTTCGCACGCTGCAGCGCCTGCAGCCGGCGCCATATCCACCATCCCGCGACTACGGCCAGTGGCAGCAGCACCAGCACGAGCGCGAAGGCGAATATCCAGAGGGCGACTGCAACCGCCAGCGACACGACGACCAGCAGGACCTTCTTGATCGAGACGAGCCAGCCACGCGCGGCGGAGGGTTCATTCAGGCGCCATGCGCCGCGTCCGTCCATCCGGGCCTCGAAGACCTGCACGCGTGGATCGTGTGCGCCGCTGCCGGCGGAGGCGGCGGGCGACCGGCTGTCGAATGGTTGCGGATCATCGGGTGACATCGTCACAGGCAGTATCCCGGTGGTTGTGCTATGGATCGAATACCCTATGCTCTCCCGGTTTTCGCAGGATCGCCCTTCGCAAACCCAGTCTGCGCCGCGCCTGCGGCGACATCAAGCCAGGAGCCGTTGCCACACCCGTCATGCTGGAACGCAATCAGCTGGAAAAATACGCGCAGATCGCCGGCGTCGCTGTGCTGGTGGTGGGCTGCTTTTACGTGGTCTCGCCATTCGTGGCGTCCGTGCTGTTTGCGGCCGTGGTGTGCTCGACGACCTGGCCCGTGTTCGTGCGCATCCGGCGCCGCGTGGGCGACCGGCCGGTGGTCGCTTCGCTGCTGATGACCACGCTGCTGGT
>CAMDXD010000263.1 GCA_945877995.1 Bordetella parapertussis | reverse complement strand
CTCGGCGCAGCGCTGGCGCAGGCCGTGGCTGCGCTGAAGCCGCAGGCGGTCGTGATGGTCACACCCGGCGAGTGGCGGCTACGCGAAACGTTCGCCGCGCATGCGGCCGCACCGGTGCTGCTGGAAGACCGGCACTTCCTGTGCAGCGGCGAAGACTTCGAACGCCATGCGAAGGGCCGCAAGCAGCTGCGGCTGGAATTCTTCTACCGCGAAATGCGAGTACGCCATGCCGTGCTGATGGACGGCGACGAGCCCGCCGGCGGGCAGTGGAATTTCGATGCAGAAAACCGGAAGTCGTTTCCGGCCTCCGGGCCGCAGGGCGTGCCGCCGCCGCTGCTGTTCCAGCCCGATGCGATCACCCGCGAAGTGATCGACCTGATCGACCAGAGGCTGTCCGGGCACCCTGGCTCGCTCGACCGGTTCGCCTGGCCGGTGACCCGCGCCGATGCCCTGGCCGCGCTCGATGCGTTCATCGGGCAGCGACTGCCCCTGTTCGGCGACCACCAGGATGCGATGTGGACCGGCCAGCCGTGGCTCTACCATGCGCACCTGTCGGCCGCGATGAACGTGAAGCTGCTCGACCCGCGCGAGGTGGTTGCCGCGGCCGAGCGCGCATGGCGCGCGGGCCAGGTGCCGCTCGCCGCGGCAGAGGGCTTCATCCGGCAGGTACTCGGCTGGCGCGAGTACGTGCGCGGCATCTACTGGCGCACGATGCCCGGCTACCTTGACATGAACGCGCTCGATGCGCGGCAGCCGCTGCCCGCGTTCTACTGGACCGGCGACACGCCGATGGCCTGCCTGCGCGAGTCGATCGGACAGACGCTGGAACTCGGCTACGCGCACCATATCCAGCGGCTGATGGTCACCGGGCTGTATGCGCTGCTGCTGGGCATCGATCCGAAGGCAGTGCATCGCTGGTACCTTGCGGTGTACGTCGATGCGATCGAATGGGTCGAACTGCCGAACACGCTGGGCATGGCGCTCTACGGCGACGGCGGCGTGATGGCCTCGAAGCCGTATGCGGCCACCGGTCGCTACATCGATCGCATGAGCAACTACTGCAAGGGCTGCCGGTTCGACCCGGGCAAGTCGACCGGAGAAGACGCCTGCCCGTTCACCACGCTCTACTGGGACTTCCTGCTGCGCCACCAGCCCCGGCTGTCGAAGAACAACCGCATGGCGCTGCAGCTCAAGAACCTCGCCCGGCTGGGCGAGGACGCACGCGCATCGATCGGCGCACGCGCGACAGCGATCCGTGCCGGCGACGGCACTCCTCCCCACGACAGATCGAAGGACCTCCTGCCATGACACGACCCGTACTGATCACCGGTGGTTCCGGCGGCCTCGCCCGCGCGATCACCGCAACCCTCGACCCTTCCGCCTGGGCACCGGTGCTGGTGACCCGCGCACCGGAGAAACTCGCGGCCAGCGGCTGGACGGGCGCGATGATCGAGGCCGATGTCTCGACCGAGTCCGGTGCCACCGGTGCGCTGGCCGCCTGCACGGAACGCTTCGGGCTGCCGGGCGCCCTGGTGAACGCCGCCGGCAGCACGCTGATCCTGCCGATGCACCGTACCAGTGAAGCGCAGTACCGTTCGGTGCTGTCGGCCAACCTCGACACCGCGTTCTTCTCGCTGCGCGCCTTCGTCGAGGCACACCGCGGCGCAGGCGCCGCGGGCGGTGGCGGATCGGTCGTGCTGTTCTCCACCATCGTCGCGCGCATCGGCGTGGTCAACCACGAGGCGGTGGCCGCCGCGAAGGGCGCCATCGAGGCGCTGGCGCGCTCGGCCGCAGCAACCTATGCGCCGAACGACATCCGCGTCAATGCCATCGCACCGGGACTGATGGAAACGCCGATGGCCGCGCCGCTGCTGGCGAACGAAAACATCCGGCAGGCCGCCGCGCGGCAGTATCCGATCGGCGGCATCGGCCACCCGGACGAAGTCGCCTCGCTGGTGGGCTGGCTGCTGTCGCCGCCGGCGCGGCGGGTGACCGGACAGGTGATCGCAGTCGACGGCGGCTTCAGCACGATCCGGCCGCTGATCAAGGCCTGAGCCCCGGCGCGATGGCGGCGAAGAAGCCCCCCTCGAAGGTGGGCGCGTTCAAGGGCAACAAGCAGTCGCTGCCGCAGAAGCCGTGCGCCGCGTGCGGCCGGCCGATGACCTGGCGCAAGCGCTGGCGCAACAACTGGGCCGAGGTGAAGTACTGCTCCGACGCGTGCCGGGCGGCAAAGGCGTCCTAGCAGCGTCGGCGCGCCCGGGATCAGGGGCCCGCTCTGCCCGCAGGCAACGCGAGCACGCGCTCGCCGGCGACGACGAAGATCCGCCCGGCCCCGGCGCGCTCCACGACATGACCGCCGGTGAATGCACCGAAGGCCGGCAGCACGCCAACCGCTTCGTCGAAGGTGAAGCACGGTGTACGAACACGATCGCGCCCGCTGCCATGCAGCGTCACCACCGGGTGCACATGCCCGGCCAGCACATAACGGCCGGGCAGCGCCTCCGGGTAGTGGCGCAGCGCGAACGGCCCGATATCGTGCGGGTCTTCGTGGACCTGGATGCCGAGCGCCGGCGGCAGTTCGCCCGCGTGCTGGTCATGGTTGCCCGGCACCAGTTCGAGCGACAGCGCCGGACGCCGTTCGCGCCAGGCGATCAGCGCATGGAAGGTCGCCGACCCCGGCAGCAGGCGGCCATGCATCAGATCGCCGAGGAAGACGATGCGCTCGACCGCATGCCGGTCGACCAGCTCGTCGAGGACCTGCAGGTTGACGGCCGTGGTGCCCGGAGGCACCGGCACGCCGAGCGTACGAAAGCGCGCAGCCTTGCCGAAATGCGCATCGGCCACCATCAGCAGCGCACGCGCCGGCCACAGCAGCGCGCGCTGCGGCAGCAACTGCAGCTGCTCGCCGGCGATCGTGACGACCGCCGTCATCCCGCCTCCGCCGCGCGTTCCAGTGCCGCGACCATGCGCGCGATGCGGTCGCCGACCTTCTCGGTGGACACCTTCTCGCGGATGCGCGCCGCCATCAGCGGGAACGCAAAAGGGGTCGGATGCTCGACCTCGACCAACCGGAGCGCCATCGAACGCATGCGGGCCAGCGTGTCGGTGAGCCTCGCGAGGTCGAGTTCGTCGCGCATCACTTCGGCGCGCGCCTGCGCGAGCAGCAGGTTGCCCGGATCGTGCTGCTCGAACACATCGTGCAACAGCCCGGCACTGGCCTGCAGCTCGCGCGCGCGCTTGGGCTGCCCAGGGAAGCCCGTGAACACCAGCCCGGAGACCCGCGCGATCTCGCGGAACTGACGGCGCGCGAGTTCGCCCGCGTTCAGGCTCTCGAGCAGGTGCGACTGCAGGTCGGCGCCGTCGAGCAGGCCGCCAGCGAAGGCCGCCTTCCAGTCGACCGGCACCGGCGACAGCAGCTCGAAGCCGTAGTCGCTGACCGCGACGCTGAAGGTATTGGGCGCGCCGCGCGCCGCGCGCCAGCCCAACAGCGACGCGAGCCCGGTATGCACCAGGCGGCCCGCGAACGGGAAGCAGAACAGATGGTGGCCCTCGCGCGTGCGCACGGTCTCGACCAGCAGTTCGTCGGCGCGCGGCACCACCGACCAGCGCTGCTGCAGTTCGACCAGCCGCGACACCGCACGCAGTTCCGGCAGGCTGCGGTCGCCCTGTCCCGCGCGGTCGATCATCTCGACCACTGCATGGGCGAGTTCGGTCGACAGCGGGCTGCGCCCACCCATCCAGCGTGGCACCGCAGCCGTGCCCGGCTTCGCCCGCTGGACATAGGCCGTCATCTCGCGGATACGCACCAGTGCCAGCAGCCGCCCCCCGAGCAGGAAGGCCTGTCCTGGCTTCAGGCGGCTCACGAACGATTCCTCGACGGTGCCGATGCGGCCGCCACCGAGGAAGCGCACGTCCATCGCACTGTCGGCGGTGATGGTACCGATCGACATCCGGTGCCGGCGCGCGATCGCGCGGTCGGTCACCCGGTAGCGGCCATCCTCGGTGCGCTCGACCCGACGGTACTCAGGGTATGCATGCAACGATCCGCCGCGGGTGACGAAGTCGATCACCCAGTCGAAGTCGGATCGCGCGAGGTCGCGGTAGGCCCAGGTCGTGCGCACCTCGTCATACAGCGCATCGGCCTCGAAGCCGCCGCCCAGCGCAACCGTGACCAGGTGCTGCACCAGCACGTCGATCGGCGCCTCCGGCGGCACGCGCGCCTCCACCCGCCGGTCGCCCGCGGCCACGCGCGCGGCAGCGGCCTCGATCAGTTCGAAGCTGTGCGTCGGCACGCACGAGATGCGCGACACCCGGCCGGGCGCATGGCCGGAGCGCCCGGCACGCTGCAGCAGGCGGGCCATGCCCTTCGGGCTGCCCACCTGGATCACCCGCTCGACCGGCAGGAAGTCCACGCCGAGGTCGAGCGAGGACGTGCACACCACCGCCTTGAGCCGGCCTTCCTTGAGCCCGAGTTCGACCCAGTCGCGCAGACGCCGATCGAGCGACCCATGGTGGAGCGCGATCAGGCCCGCCCATTGCGGCCGGGCTTCGAGCAGCGCCTGGTACCACTGCTCCGCATGCGATCGGACGTTGGTGAACACCAGCGTAGTGGTGGCCGCCTCGATCTCGCGCGCGACCGGCTCCACCATACGCATGCCGAGGTGGCCGGCCCACGGGAAGCGGTCCGGCACGTCCGGGATCACGGTGTCGACCACCACGCGCTTGGGTACCTTGCCCTGCACCAGCACGCCTGCCAGGCCCATCGAACCGAGCAGCGCATCGCGCGCCTGCGCGAGGTTGCCGATCGTCGCCGACAGCGCCCAGATACGCACCCCGGGGCTGAGGCGCGCGATCCGCGCCAGTGCGAGTTGCGCCTGCACGCCGCGCTTGCTGCCGAGCAGTTCATGCCATTCGTCGACCACCACCAGCCGCACGCCGCCCAGCAACGATGCGGCATCGGCCTGGGCAAGCATCACCGACAGGCTCTCCGGTGTCGTCACCAGCGCGGTCGGCGGCCTGCGCTGCTGGCGCGCGCGTTCGGCGCTGCCGGTATCGCCGGTACGCTGACCCACGGTCCAGTCCAGCCCGAGTTCAGCCAGCGGCTCGGCGAGCGCCCGCGCGGTATCGGCGGCGAGCGCGCGCATCGGCGTGATCCAGAGCACCGTGTACGGGCGCGGCTTTGCGCGCCGTGCACCGCCGCGCAGGGCCTCGATCAGCGCCGCGAACCAGACCGAATAGGTCTTGCCAGAGCCGGTGGTCGCATGCAGCAGGCCGCTGTCGCCACGGGCATACGCCTGCCAGACCTCGCGCTGGAACGGGAACGGGCGCCAGCCGCGGCCCTCGAACCAGCGGGCCAGCGGCGCGGGCAGGCGCACCGAGCGCTGCCCGACGACTGCACCCGCGTGTTCGCCGTCGGCCCAGTCGTTCGCACCGGATTGGCCGCGCACCACGGGTGCACCGGCGGCCATCACGCGGCGCCCGGCGGCAACGCAGGCACCCCGACGATCCAGCCCTCGATCGGATCGACGGTGGCCGGCACGCCATGGCGCCGCTGCTGCAGCGCCCAGCCCGCCTGCAGCGCGCAGACGATGGCATCGAGGGTGTCGCCGCTGCCATCGGCGAGCGCACGGTCGAGCAGCCGCGCTTCGGCCGACAGGCGGATGCTTAGCGGATGGTCGCCAGCGCACAGTGCTTCGAGGATCGCGACGCGCGCCGCGTGCCGTTCGGGGGTCTGCTTCGCGCGCGTGTCGCTCTTGTACGACGCGCGCGTGATCGCGCGCACGAGGTATCCCGGATAGGCCTCGACCGCGACCCGCGCCGGGTCGCCCTCGACGTGTCCGGCCACCGTGATGCCGGCGCGCGCGAGCCGCGCTGCCCCCTCCAGGAACATCAGCGCGACCGGCGGATTCACCAGCTTCAGGGGGCTGTGCGAGGCCGCCGGCCGGTCGACCGAACGATGCGCGTAGCGGTCGCCGACGGCCCG
>CAMDXD010000262.1 GCA_945877995.1 Bordetella parapertussis | reverse complement strand
GATGTCCGCGACCACGCCGTCGGGCAGCACCCGCGGCACGTTGCCTGGCAGGCCGCCGCCGGTGATGTGCGCCAGGGCCTTCACCGGCAGTGTCGCCATCAGGGCGAGCACCGGCTTCACGTAGATGCGGGTGGGCTCGAGCAGCGCATCGGCAAGCGGCCGCCCGTGGAAGTCGGCGTCGAGGTCCGCGCAGGCATGTTCGACGATGCGCCGCGCCAGCGAGTAGCCGTTCGAATGCAGGCCGCTGGAAGCGAGCCCGAGGATCACGTCGCCTTCGGCAACGTTCGACCCGTCGATGATCTTCGATTTCTCGACCACGCCGACGCAGAAGCCTGCAAGGTCGTACTCGCCGGCGACGTACATGCCCGGCATTTCGGCGGTTTCACCGCCGATCAGCGCACAGCCGGCCTGCTCGCAGCCGTGCGCGATGCCGCGCACCACCTCGGTCGCCACCGCGACCTCCAGCTTGCCAGTCGCGTAGTAGTCGAGGAAGAACAGGGGTTCGGCACCTTGTACGAGCACGTCGTTGACGCTCATCGCGACCAGGTCGATGCCGATCGTGTCATGGCGGCCGAGCGCGAAGGCGAGCTTCAGCTTGGTGCCGACGCCGTCGGTCCCGGAGACCAGCACCGGCTCCCGGTAGCGCTTCGGCACTTCGAACAGCGCGCCGAAGCCGCCGATGCCGGCAAGTACGCCCTCGCGACGGGTACGCGCGGCGAGCGGTTTGATGTTTTCCACCAGCGCGTCGCCGGCGTCGATGTCCACGCCAGCGTCGCGGTAGGTCATGCCGACCGCCCGGGTGGGGGAGGCGCCCGTTTTTGTCCCGGGCGCGGGCACCGCCGCGCCGCCGGGTGTTACAGGATGTTTCTCGTTCAAGGGGGCGGCTCGCAGTTGAGTTCCGGGGGCGGCACAGATACAGTCCGCAGGTGATTCTATCAAAGCCGCAACCCAGCCCCTGTCCCGTCTGTGCACCTGGCCCCTCGGCCTCGGTCTGCTCGCCGGATGCCGGTCCGCGCCCCCGCAGGGCGGCGGTGGCGCGATGAGCTCACCGTCCCGAGGGGGCGCCGGTCCGGAGTTCGGCGCACGCGCTTTCTGGCTGGTGCTGGTCGCGCTGATCGGCTATCTGCTCTACCTGCTGGGGCCGGTGCTCACGCCGTTCCTGCTTGCGCTGATGGTCGCCTACATCTTCGAGAAGGTCGTCGCGGCGCTCGCTGCGCGCGGGCTGTCGCGCACGATGGCGGCCGGGTTCGTGCTGCTGCTGATCATCGTCGCCACCGTGGCGATGGTACTGATCCTTCTGCCGCTGCTGCAGCAGCAGCTGGCGCGCATCACCGAGACGATGCCGCGTTTCTTCGAATGGGCGAACGCGAACGTCGAACCGTTGATCGAGCAGCACCTCGGCGTTGAGGTCGAACTGGATCACCTGCGGGCACTGGTGCTCGAGCAACTGCCGTCGCCGCAGACGGTCGCCGGCTGGGTCGTGCCATCGCTGACCAGTGGCGGACTGGCGCTGGTGGGCTTTTTCGTGAACCTGCTGCTGATCCCGGTTGTGCTGTTCTACTTCCTGCGCGACTGGAGCGACATCGTCGCCGAGGTCGACCACATGCTGCCGCGCGCCCAGCACGCGACCATCGGCCGGCTGGCGCGCGAGATCGATGCCGTACTCGGCGAGTTCCTGCGCGGGCAGCTCGCCGTGATGCTGGTGATGGCGGCGTTCTATGCGATCGCGCTGTCGCTGGTCGGTGTCGAGTATGCGGTGGCCATCGGCCTGCTCACCGGCCTGATCACGTTCATCCCTTACGTGGGCGCGCTGTTCGGCATCACGCTCGGCACTGTCGTCGCGGTGATGCAGTTCCAGGCTCTCGGTCCGCTGCTCTGGGTGTGGGGCGTCTTTTTCGCCGGGCAGATGGTCGAGGGCTATCTCGTGGTGCCGAAGCTGGTCGGCGACCGGATCGGCCTGCACCCGGTGGTGGTGATCTTCTCGCTGCTCGCGTTCGGACAGTTGTTCGGATTCTTCGGGGTGCTGCTGGCGCTGCCGGCGAGTGCGGCGCTGCTGGTCTGGCTGCGCTACCTGCGCGGATGTTACCTCGCGAGTCCGCTCTACCAGGCCTGAGATGCCGGTCCCGCCGAAACTCACCGGTGCGCCGGTCGGACCGCTGCCTTTCGGCCGCGGCGATGACGAGGCTGGGGCCGCCCCCGCAGACGGGTCGCCGGTCGGCCGGCTGGCGCCGAGCCATCCGCAGGGCGTGCTCGACCTGATCCCGCAGCCGCGCCAGTCCTTCGACAACTTCATCGTCGGCGACAACGCGGAACTGGTTGCGCTGCTGCGCGGCGGCGCGGCGGCTGTCGCGGCGCGCTTCTTCTACCTGTGGGGTACGCCGGGTTCCGGCCGCAGCCACCTGCTGCACGCGGCCGCCGGCAGCCGCGACACGGACGCCCGCGACGCGCCTGCCGATGCTTCCGGCGCGGCCGGCATCGGCCGTTACATGGACCTGCGCGAGCCCGATGCGCCGCTGGGCATCGAATTGCTGGCCGACAGCCACGGCCGGCCAGTCACCCGGCTTGCGCTCGACAACGTCGCGGCGCTCGATGCCGGCGGCGAGCAGCGGCTGTTCAACCTCTACAACACGGTGCGGCAGGAGTACCCCGGGTGCAGCCTGCTGGTGTCTGGACCGCGTCCGCCCGCCGGCCTGGCGCTGCGAGCCGACCTGGTGACCCGGCTGTCATGGGGACTCACCTACCAGGTGCATCCGCTGACCGATGCGCAGAAGGCTTCCGCGATGTCGGCGCACGCGCGCTCGCGCGGCGCAGTGATCGGCAACGAGGTCCTCGAATGGCTGCTGCAGACGATGCCACGCGACCTGCCGACCCTGCTCGCAGTGGTCGACTCGCTCGACTGTCATTCGCTCGCTGCCAAGCGCGCGGTCACGCTGCCACTTGCGCGCGAATGGCTGCGCAGCCTCGGCTGACCTCCACGTTCCAGGAAAGATGACGCCATGAAACTCGTGCTGTTCGACCTCGACAACACCCTGCTCGCCGGGGACAGCGATTATGAATGGGGCCAGTTCCTGATCGAGACCGGCGTGCTCGACCGCTCTGAATACGAGTCCCGCAACAAGGGTTTCTACGACCAGTACAAGGCAGGCACGCTGGACATCATGGAATTCCTCGCGTTCGCGCTGGGGCCCCTGGCGAGCCATCCGCGCGAGACGCTCGACGCCTGGCATGCCGGGTTCATGCAGCGGAAGATCGAACCGATGATGCGTGAACCGGCGCGCTCGCTGGTTGCGCGCCATGCTGCGGATCTGCGCGCCGTGGTCACCGCGACCAACTCGTTCGTCACCACACCGATTGCCCGGGCGTTCGGCATCGAGCACCTGGTGGCGACCGAACCGGAGCAGGACGAGCACGGCCGGTTTACCGGGCGCGTTGCGGGCATTCCCTGTTTTCGCGAAGGAAAGGTGTCCCGGGTACAGGCCTGGCTTGCGGGGCTCGACCACGAGTCCTCCGATTTTGACGAACGGTGGTTCTTCAGTGACTCCGCCAACGATCTGCCGCTGCTCGAATGGGCGACGCATCCGGTCGCGGTGGATCCTGACGACCGGCTGCGCGCGGTCGCGACGCAGCGCGGCTGGCCGATCCTCGGCCTGCACGCATGAGCCCGTGCCGCCAGGCGGCGCGGATGCTGCAATGCGCCGCTGCGGCCTGTCACGGAGGCCCCGATGTATACTCATTGCCTTGGCCTAACGAAGGCTACAGCCTTCCTTCATGATTCGCTCCTTCCTGCGGCGCGTCTTCGGCAGCCGCGGCGCGCGGCCCGAAGTTCGCAAGGTTCCCCAGATCATCCCCCGCGACCGGCACGGCATCGGCCGCGACCGGATCAGCGCCTGTGCACTGCGCGTGACTTCGACGCTGCAGGACAACGGCTACAAGGCATTCGTGGTCGGTGGCGCCGTGCGCGACCTGCTGATCGGGCGCAAGCCCAAGGACTTCGATGTCGCGACCGACGCGACGCCGGAACAGGCGGCAGCACTGTTCCGGCGCTCGCGCATCATCGGCCGACGGTTCAGGCTCGTGCACGTGATGTGCGGCCAGGAACTGGTGGAGACCGCCACCTTCCGCGGCGACGGTTCGCCGCCGGGCGATACTGAACTGGATGCCGGCGATGCATTCGACGCGCCCGAGGTGCCACCGCCGCCGCGCGGGCCGCGCTCGTCGCGTGCGCGCACCGAGACCGGGCCCGGTACCCGGCAGGCCGACCAGCATGGCCGGCTGATCCGCGACAACGTGTTCGGCAGCCAGCAGCAGGACGCGGCGCGCCGTGACTTCACCGTCAATGCGTTGTTCTACGACCCGCGCGCCGAGGAGATCGTCGACTACCACCAGGGTGTCGAAGACCTTGGCAAGCGGCAGATCCGGATGATCGGAGACCCCGCCACGCGCTATCGTGAAGACCCGGTGCGCATGCTGCGCGCGGTGCGTTTCGCCGCGTCCATCGGGTTCGAGATCGAGGCTTCGACGCGCGCGCCGATCCGCGAGCTCGCGCCGTTGCTGTCGAACGTACCGCCGGCCCGCCTGTTCGACGAGATGCTCAAGCTGCTGTTGTCGGGCGGTGCGGTGGCGTGCATCAACCGCCTTCGCGACGACGGGCTGCATCACGGGCTGATGCCGATGCTCGACGTCATCCTCGAACAGCCGATGGGCGAGAAGTTCGTGATGCTCGCGCTCGCCAATACCGATGCGCGGATCAACGCCGGCAAGAGCGTGTCGCCTGCCTTCCTGTTCGCCTCGTTGCTCTGGCATGAAGTGCTCGCCCAGTGGAAGCGCGGTACCGAAGACGGGCCTGGCGGCCGCGGCAAGCCGCCGATGATCGCGCTCGCCGAGGCGATGGATACGGTGATCTCCAGCCAGGTCGAACAGCTTGCCATCCCGCGCCGGTTCACCGCGCAGATGCGCGAGATCTGGTTCCTGCAGCCGCGCTTCGACCAGCGTTTCGGCCGGCGTCCGTTCCGGCTGCTCGAGCAGGAGCGGTTCCGCTCGGGATACGACTTCCTGCTGCTTCGCTGCGAGAGTGGCGAGGTTGATGCCGAGGTCGGCGAATGGTGGACGGGGTTCCAGCACGCCGGCGAGGCCGAGCGCGAAGAGATGCTGCTGCCCGAATCGGTGGCCGGAAAGCCGAAGCGCCGCCGCAGCCGCAGCGCACGTGGGCGCACGCGCACGGAGGAGGGCGGAGTCGTGTCGGATGGCGACGGCGCGTCCTCGGCTGGTGTTCCTGCGGCCGGCGTGCCTCCGGCCAACGTTCCTCCAGCCGACGTTCCTCCGACCGGTATTCCTCCGGCCGGTACCGGAGCGCGCGGTGATTGACACCGCAGCGCGCGTGTCGCCGTCGATGCCAGCCGCTGTGCCGGTACACGTGGCCCGTACCCATACCCTTCCGGTGCGGGCCTGCGTAGGGCTCGGGGCCAACCTCGGCGATCCGTTGGCGCAGCTTCGCCTGGCGCTCGCCGCGATCGCCAGCCTGCCGTCGACCCGGATTGCAAGCGTCAGCTCGATCTATCGCAGCGCGCCGGTCGGCTATCTCGACCAACCGGACTTCTACAACGCGGCCGTGGCGCTGGACACGCAGCTGTCGCCGCAGGCGTTGCTCGATGCACTGCTGGCCATCGAACAGGACGGCGGGCGCACGCGCGAGTTCCGCAATGCGCCGCGGCTGATCGACCTCGACCTGCTGCTGTACGGGGAGCATGTCGTCGACCTGCCGCACCTCACCGTGCCGCATCCGCGCCTTGCCGGTCGGGCGTTCGTGCTGCTGCCGCTGGCCGAGATCGATCCGGGCTGCGTCATACCGGGCCTCGGACCCGTGGCCGCACTGGCGCCCGCCGTCGCCGGCCAGGCGATCGAGCGCCTCGGCCCGCTCGCGCTGCGCTGACGCCCAGCGCCGCGCTCGACCGCTCAGCCGACCCCGTCCCGAGATGCTGCCCGCGCGATTC
>CAMDXD010000261.1 GCA_945877995.1 Bordetella parapertussis | reverse complement strand
GGGCTGATCGCGCCGACCTCGGGCAGGGTGGTGGTCGGCGGGAAGCCAGTGACCGGTCCGCTCGGCTTCGTCGGCATGGCGTTCCAGAACCCGACCCCGCTGCCCTGGTACAACGTGATCGACAACGTGATGCTGCCGCTGCGTATCGTCGAGCCCTACCGCAGCACCTTCCGCGCGCGTTACGACGAGTACCGCGCGAAGGCCGAGGCCCTGCTGGAGACGGTCGGGCTGAAGGGCTTCGGCGAGAAGAAAACGTGGCAGCTCTCCGGTGGCATGCTGCAGCGGGCATCGCTCTGCCGCGCACTGATCCATGAGCCGGCGCTGCTGCTGCTCGACGAACCGTTCGGCGCGCTGGATGCGTTCACCCGCGAAGAACTCTGGCAGGTACTCCAGGAACTGTGGCTTGCGCGGCGCCCGACGGTGATGCTCATCACCCATGATCTCGCCGAGTCGGTGCTGCTGTCGGAGACCGTATTCGTGATGAGCGCGCGCCCGGGCCGCCTGCTGCACAGCGAGGCCGTGCCCTTCGCGCGTCCGCGCGGACTCGACGTGATGTACGAACCGGAGTTCGTGTCGGTGGTGCACCGGCTGCGCACCCGCATCGGCAATGCGCGCGCCGACGGCATGATAGGGGCATGAAGATGAGCGCATCCCTGCTTGCAAACCGCTACGTGATCAAGGCCTTTCCAGTGGTCTTCGTCGCCCTGATCTTCATCGCCTGGGAACTGCTGGTGTGGCTGACCGGCATCAAGTCGGTAATCCTGCCGCCGCCGAGCGCGGTGATCTACGACCTGGTCACCAAGTTCCCGCTCATCTGGCCACATGCGGTACAGACGCTATACACCACGATGGTCGGCTTCCTCGGGGCGATCGTCGTCGGAGTGTTGCTGGGCGCACTGATCGGGTCGTCCAGGCTCGCGTATGAAGCGTTCTATCCGGTACTGATCGGCTTCTCCAGCATCCCGAAGGTCGCGGTGGTGCCGATCTTCGTGCTGTGGTTCGGCGTCGGTACCATCCCCGCGATCCTCACCTCGCTGGTGATCTCGTTCTTCCCCATCGTGGTGAACGTGGCCACGGGGCTCGCCACTACCGAGCCGGAACTCGAGGACGTACTGCGCGCGCTGGGCGCGAAGAAGCGCGACATCCTGCTGAAGGTCGGGCTGCCGCGGGCGATGCCGTATTTCTTCGCGTCGCTGAAGATTTCGGTCACGCTGGCCTTCGTCGGCACCGTGCTGTCGGAGACGGTCGCCGCCAACAAGGGTATCGGCAACGTGATGATGGTAGCCAGCGCAAACTACCAGACCGCGTTGGCGTTCGGCGCGCTGCTGCTGCTGGCCATCATGGGCGTGATCCTGTACGGTATTTTCGCGCTGCTTGAGACCCGATTCGCCGGCTGGTCGCAGCGCAAGGCTGACCTCGCGCTGCAGAGCCACTGACGTCGCGTACCGGGAAGCCTGGCGCGGCCGTCCGGATCGGCGACTGACTCGACGGCCGGTTCCAATCCCTGTTCGCCGACTGACCTGACACGATTCAACCGAGGAGATAGACGAATGGATGCACAGAAGCGCAAGACACTCACGACCGCAGCGGCACTGCTGGCGTCGTCGCTCGCCGCACCATCGGCGCTTGCCCAGGCCAAGGTCGCGATCCGATTCCAGCTCGACTGGGTGTGGCAGGGGCCCCACGCCTTCTTCCTGCTCGCGCAGGAACGCGGCTACTTCGCGAAGGAAGGCCTGGATGTCACGTTCGACCAGGGCAAGGGTTCGAGCGTGGCCGTGAACTCGGTGGCCAGCGGCGTGTACGACGGCGGCTTCGGCGATACCAACGCGCTGATCCGCCTGGCCGCGCAGAAGCCCGGCGAGCAGCCGGTAGCGGTCTACATGCTGTACAACCGCGCACCGTTCGTGATCGCGACGCTCACCACGTCGGGCATCAAGGTGCCTCGTGACCTGGAGGGCCGCACCCTGGGGGCGTCGGCTGGTGACGCGGCGCTCGGCCTGCTGCCGGTATTCGCCAAGGCGAACGGCTTCGATGCCAGCAAGGTGAAGATCACCAACATGGCGCCAAACCTGCGCGAGCCGATGCTGCAGAAGAAGGAAGTCGATGCGGTCGCCGGCTTCATCAACACGATCTGGTTTGCTGCCCAGGCGGTCGGGCTCAACCCGGAGAAAGACCTGACCATCTTCCGCTATGGCGACATGGGCGTCGCCGGCTATGGCAACTCGATCATGTTCTCGCAGAAGTTCGTGAAAGAGAATCCGGAGGCGATCCGTGGTTTCCTGCGCGCGCTGACCCGCGGTGTGCAGGACGTGCTCGCCAATCCGGATGCCGGGGTCGATGCGGTGATGAAGCGCGATCCGCTGCTCAACCGCGACAACCAGAAGCAGCGGCTGCTGGCGGCGATCAAGAACGACGTGCTGTCGCCGGAAGTCACCAAGGTCGGGCTGGGCGACGTGGTGGATGAGCGCTTCGCCCGCGGTGTCGCGCAGCAGGTGGAAGCCGCTGCGCTGCCGCGCGCGCCGGCGCAGGCCGAGGTGTTCAATCGCAGCTTCCTGCCGGCCCGCGACCAGCGGCTCGTGAAGTAACGCTGTACGGGGGCCGTCGCCGATGTCCATCCCGGTAAAGCGGGACGGTTTCCCCGGAACCCGGGGTGCAGTGGGCGCCCCGGTCGTGCGCAAGGACGCTGCGGCCAAGATCCTGGGCGAGGCTCGGTATGTCGACGACCCCGTGTATCCCGGCATGCTGCACGGAGCCACGGTGCGCACGCGTGTCATCGATTTCGCGCTCGATGACGGTGCGGACACGACGCTGTCGCCCGTCGTGCTCTCTCGCGGCGTGATCCATGCTCCGGGGCCCTATGCCTGCGCGAACGCGCGGGTACGGGGCGGGCAGTGGCCACCAACCACCCGCCGAACGGTGCGTTCCGGGGCTTCGGCGCGCCGCAGAGCATCTTCGCGATTGACCGCGCGCTGGTCGAACGTGCGCTTGCATCCGATCGCTCGCAGATCGACGACATCCGTTCGACGGATGCCTATCGCCGGCAGGTCGCGGTGAACCTGGTGACGGCTGCGCTGGCCGAAGCGTGGCAGGCGCCGGAGCGCTTGCCCCCGCTCTAGAAGGCGTTACGCGCGGCTTCTGTCTGTCCACCGATGCGGATCGGCAGGGCGTCGCGTTGGGCCGACGCCGTGCATCGGCGGTCTGCTCTGGCGTGGTGCACATTCCGCGCTGGCGCCTCAACGCGGTGCGGATCGTTCGCATCGACGCGTACCTGAGGTGCCGCAAGGTCGCTCGCCGACAACGCTGGGCGGTCGATCGACCGCCCAGCGCCAGCGCGGCGGCCCGGAGTGGATGCCCGAACCTGGGTGGCATGCATGTTGCTGAAACAGAAGCGCCGTAGCCTTTTGGTATACCAGTTGGTGTGCCAGCCGTTTCGAGATCGTTTCTGCCAGCAAACCCGTCCCGGGATCGACGCATCTACCTGCATCGGTTCCCACGTTATCGGAGAATCCATGAATCGACGTCGCTTCATCAAGTCCGTTGCCGCTACCGGCAGTGCAAGCACGGTTGCTGCAGGCTCGTCCGTCGCCCTTGCCCAGGATGCAAAGCGCGAAACGCTGGTGGTCGCCAACGAATTCGGGCCCAACAGCCTCGACATCCACGGCGTCGGCGCCAACCGGCCAGCCTATAGCGTGGCAGTCAACGCCTACGATCGGCTGATGACGTTCGGGCGCAAGAAACTCCCGGACGGAACCGTTTCCTACGACTACAGCAAGCTCGAGCCGGAACTGGCCGAGAGCTGGCAGGTCGCGAAGGACGGACAGGCGGTGACCTTCAAGCTGCGCCGGAATGCCACTTTCCACGATGGCACCCCGGTGACCGCGAAGGACGTCAAGTGGTCCTACGATCGCGCGCTCGGCATGGGCGGGTTCCCGCAGTTCCAGATGCGTGCAGGATCGCTCAACGAGCCCAAGCAGTTCATCGTGGTGGACGACTTCACCTTCCGCGTCGAACTCGACCGGCGGGACAAGATGGCGATGCCGAACATGGCGGTGCCGGTGCCCTCGATCTACAACTCGGCGCTGGCGATGAAGAACGCATCCGACAAGGATCCGTGGGCAGCGACCTGGCTGCGCAACAACACCGCTGGCGGCGGTGCCTTCCGGGTCGAAGCCTGGCGTCCCGGGCAGGAACTGATCTACACCCGCTTCGACAACTGGAAGAGCGGTCCGCTGCCGCGGCTGCGGCGCATCGTCCAGCGCGAGGTGCCCTCCGCCGGCAATCGCCGGGCGCTGCTTGCGCGTGGCGACATCGACATGACCTACGAACTGCCGCCGAAGGACTTCCTCGAAATGGCGAAGGAGTCCGGGCCGGTGCGCGTGGTCTCGACGCCGGTCGAGAACGCGCTGTTCTACATCGGCATGAACACCACTCGCCCGCCGTTCAACAATCCGCTGGTGCGCCAGGCGATTGCCTACGCGCTGCCGTACGACCGGATGAATGACATCGGCTTCTGGGGGCGCGGCACCAAGATGTGGGGGGCGAAGTCGAACACGCCGACGAAGGCCGAATGGCCGGTGCCGCACGGCTACAGCACCAACGTGCCGCGCGCGCTCGAGCTGATGAAGCAGGCTGGCATGCCGGACGGTTTCGAGACCACCCTGTCGTTCGACCTCGGCGGCGCGACCATCGGAGAACCGGTGTCGATCCTCATCCAGGAGTCGCTTGCCCGGATCAATATCAAGGTGTCGATCAACAAGGTGCCTGGCGCCAACTGGCGCGCCGCGCTGCTGAAGAAGGACATGCCGCTGATCTTCAATCGCTTCGGCGGCTGGCTCAACTTCCCGGAGTACTTCTTCTACTGGTGCTACCACGGCCAGAACGCGGTGTTCAACACGATGAGCTACCAGAACCCGGCCATGGACAAGCTGATCGATGCGGCCCGCTTCGAAACCGACCCCAAACGCTACGAGGCGCAGGTCAAGAACTTCGTCGAGATCGCGTTCAACGACGTGCCGCGTATCCCGATCATCCAGCCTGCCTTCGATGTCGCGATGCAGAAGTACGTGCAGGGCTACATGTACTGGTTCCATGTGCAGGCCGACTACCGCACGATCTTCAAGGCCTGACGCGCGTGCTGCGGCTCATCGGCAGGCGGCTGCTGGCGGCGATCCCGAACGTCATCGGGATCGTCATCGTGACTTTCATCCTCACTCGTGCGCTGCCGGGTGACCCGGCCGCCTTCTATGCCGGGCCTGCCGCGACCCAGGAGGCGGTCGAGCAGGTGCGCGCGAAGCTGGGGCTCGACCGGCCGCTGTGGGCGCAGTTCGTCGACTACATCGGCGACCTGGCGCAGGGCGACCTCGGTCTTTCGGTGTCGACCGGGCAGCAGGTGCTGGACGAGATCCTGCGCCGGCTGCCTGCATCGCTCGAACTGACGTTGCTCGCACTGCTGGTCGCCTGCGCCATCGCGCTGCCGCTGGGCATCGTCGCGGCGACCCGGCCCGGTTCGTGGATCGACCATACGTGCAGGTTGATCACGACGCTCGGCGTATCGCTGCCGATTTTCTTTACCGGCCTGCTGCTCGCCTATGTCTTCTACTACCTGCTCGGCATCGCACCGCCGCCGGTCGGGCGCCTGGATTCGATGTTCGCCCCGCCGCCGCACCTCACCGGCTTCTATCTCGTCGACAGCCTCGCCGCGGGGGACGTGGCGTTGTTCACCGCGGCGGGCAAGCAGATGATCCTGCCGGTGGTCACCCTCGCGATCTTCGTGCTGGCCCCGATCGCGCGGATGACCCGGGCGGGAATGCTCGGCGTGCTTTCTTCCGATTTCATCCGTACTGCGCGCGCGAGCGGGCTGTCGTCGTCGACCGTGCTCTACCGATACGCGTTCCGCAACGCGATGCTGCCGGTGGTGACCACCATGGGCATGGTGTTCTCGTTCATGCTCGGTTCGAACGTGGTGATCGAGAAAGTGTTCGCATGGCCGGGCATCGGGTCGTTCGCGGTCGATG
>CAMDXD010000260.1 GCA_945877995.1 Bordetella parapertussis | reverse complement strand
CTGAACCAGTCGAGGTTCGGGAACATCCGCTTCTCCCGCCACATCACCGCCTCGAGGCGCTCGGCGACGTCGAACAGTTTCATCGAGCCCGCGCGCTGCGACAGGCGGCGTGCGACCTCCTTGATCATGACATTGCGCGGATCGCCGGTCGTGTAAACCGGGTGGCCGAAGCCGATCACGACTTCCCTGGCCTGCACCCGGCGCACGATGTCGGCTTCGGCCTCGTCCGGTGTCGCGTAACGCGACTGGATGTCGAACGCGACCTCGTTTGCCCCGCCGTGCTTCGGCCCGCGCAGCGCGGCGATGCCGCCGCAGATCGCGCCATGCATGTCGGCGCCGGTGCCGGCGACCACGCGGCAGGCGAACGTGGAGGCGTTGAACTCGTGCTCGGCATAGAGGATGAGCGAGGTATGCATCGCGCGCACCCATTCTTCCGGGGGCGCCTCGCCGTGCAGCAGGTGCAGGAAGTGGCCGCCGATCGAATCGTCGTCGGTCTCGACCTCGATGCGCCGGCCGTTGTGCGACCAGTGATACCAGTAGAGCAGCATCGAGCCGAAGCTGGCCATGAAGCGATCGGCGATCTCGCGCGCCCCGGCAGCGCCGTGGTCGTCCTTCTCGGGTAGCAGGGCACCCATCGCCGAGGCGCCGGTGCGCATCACGTCCATCGGGTGGGCCGACGGTGGCAGGCGTTCGAGCAACGCCTTCAGCGGGGCAGGCAGCCCGCGCAGTGCGCGCAGGCGGCGCTTGTAGCTTTCCAGTTCGGCGCGCTCGGGTAGTCGCTCGTGCACCAGCAGGTGCGCGATCTCCTCGAATTGCGCACTGTCGGCGAACTCCATGATGTCGTAGCCGCGGTAGTGCAGGTCGTTGCCGGTGCGGCCAACGGTGCACAGCGCGGTATTGCCGGCGGCGATGCCGGACAGGGCCACGGACTTCTTCGGCTTGAATGCCGTCGGTGGCGCGGTGCCGAGGGTATCGCTCATCTGGTGTCCTCCGTTGCGTGCGGGCGAAAAAACGGCCGCTTCGCTGGCGGCCGTTCTTCGTCGTTCATCCGGTCGTTCAGTCTGTCCGCTCAGCCGAGCAGGTGCTTGACGCCGTCGCGCTCTTCCTCGAGTTCATTCTGGGTCGCCCGCATCTTCGAACGGCTGAAGTCCGACACGTCGATGCCCTTGACGATCGAGTACTGGCCATCCTTGCAGGTGACCGGGAAACCGTACATCAGGCCTTCCGGGATGCCGTAGCTGCCGTCGGACGGGATGCCCATCGACACCCAGTCGCCGTCCGGCGTGCCGTTCACCCAGTTGCGTACATGGTCCATCGCCGCGTTGGCCGCGCTCGCCGCCGAGGACAGGCCGCGCGCATCGATGATCGCCGCGCCGCGTTTCTGGATGGTCGGGATGAAGTTCGACTCGAGCCACTGCTGGTCGTTGATCATCGGCCATGCTGCCTTGCCATCGACCTCGGCGCGGAACACGTCGGGATACTGCGTCGCCGAGTGGTTGCCCCAGATGGTCATCTTCTTCACGCTGCTGACCGGGCGGCCGACCTTCTGCGCGATCTGGGTCAGCGCGCGGTTGTGGTCGAGGCGCATCATCGCGGTGAACTGGGTCGGTTTCAGGCTCGGAGCGTTCTTCATCGCGATCAGTGCATTGGTGTTGGCCGGGTTGCCCACCACAAGCACCTTCACGTCGCGGCTGGCGAATTCGTCCAGCGCCCGGCCCTGCGGCCCGAATATCTTGCCGTTGGCTTCCAGCAGGTCCTTGCGTTCCATGCCCGGGCCGCGCGGGCGTGCGCCAACCAGCAGCGCCACGTTCGCGTCGCGGAAGGCGACCTTGGGATCGTCGGTCGGCATCACCGACTGCAGCAGCGGGAACGCGCAGTCGTCAAGTTCCATGATCACGCCGCGCAGCGCCTTCTGCGCCTTCTCGTCGGGAATCTCGAGCAGTTGCAGGATCACCGGCTGGTCTGCGCCGAGCATCTCGCCGCTGGCGATACGAAAAAGAAGGCTGTAGCCGATCTGGCCGGCTGCACCGGTGACGGCGACGCGAACGGGCGATTTCATCGTGAAGCTCCCTTGAACTTTGAATGCATGGTTATGCACGGTTGCACGGTGTGGGGCCCGCGGCGAGCGGGCGGACCCGGCGGGACGGGCCCGGTGCCGGGCAGCGGCCCGGGCCTACCCTGACGGGCGGTAGGCGTTGCGTTGCAGTGACCTGGCGCTGACGGGCGCCGCCATGCCTGACCCTCGCCCGTGCACCAAGCGCGCGCAGACCGACTGGCCGGCGCGCGGCACACGAGCAGATGGATGATACCGTAGGCCGCTGGAGGCCGTTGCCTCGCTTGTGCAACGCGGCGGCTGCTGCGATAATCCAGAGGCTTCGCAGCCAGTCCGCGCGCATTCTCCGCAGGCCGCTCGCACGTGGCGGAATTATTGCAGTTTCGCACCGACGTGCAGGGCAGCGGTTCAGCGGCGCCGCAGTGCAGCGTCGTCAGACGGCGCAGCGTTGCCTTGTCGGCATGCGGCGTTGTCGGCGAGCCTGGAGCGGAGCCGCCACCGGCGAGGCCCTGATTCCGGGCAGCATCGCCGGCATGCACGGGCGCCGCGCCGTACTTTGCCAGAGAGGAAGATCGTCCGTTGATCAAGAAAAGCCGTCCGAAGTATCTCGACCTGACCGAGATAAAGATGCCGACCGCCGCGTTGGTGTCCATCCTCCACCGTGCCAGCGGCATCGGCCTCTACCTGGTCGGGATTCCGCTCGGGCTCTACTTCTTCCAGATGAGTCTGGCCTCCGAGCAGGGATACGCCCAGTTCGCCGCGATCGCAGATCACTGGTTCGTCAAGCTGATCTTCCTTGGGCTGCTGTGGGCATTCCTGCATCATTTCTGTGCCGGCATCCGGTACCTCACCCTTGACATGCACATGGGCGAGGAACTGCAGCAGGCGCGCAGCACGAGCTATGCCGTCCTCGCGGTCAGCCTCGTGTTTACTCTGGTCCTGGGAGTGCAGCTATGGTGAGCAGGGTCGTAACTGGCGCGCATTACGGGCTCAGGGACTGGCTCGGACAACGGGTAACCGCAGTGATCATGGCCGTGTATACGGTCGCGGTCGGCGCGATCCTTCTGTTCAACGCCCCTGACGGATACGGCGATTGGAAGGCGCTGTTCTCGGGCCGGATCATGCAGTTGGCGACGTTGCTGTTCATCGCCTCGCTGCTGTATCACGCCTGGGTCGGCATTCGTGATGTGTTGATGGACTACATCGGGCCCGCTTCCGTCCGGCTCACGCTCCAGATCGGCGTGATCCTGTCGTTAGTGGTCTACATGGGTTGGTCCATCCTGATCCTCCTGGGGTAAAGACTGATGGCACTCGCAAAACGTACTTTCGACGCGGTGGTGGTGGGCGCAGGCGGAGCGGGGCTCCGCGCGGCGCTGCAGCTTTCCGAGTCAGGCCTGAAGACGGCAGTGCTGACCAAGGTGTTCCCGACCCGGTCGCACACGGTGGCAGCGCAGGGTGGTATCGCCGCCGCGCTGGGCAATTCGATGGAAGATCATTGGATCTTCCACATGTACGACACCGTGAAGGGCGCCGACTACCTGGGCGACCAGGACGCGATCGAATTCATGTGCCGTACCGCCAACGAGTGCGTCTACGAACTCGAGCACTTCGGCATGCCGTTCTCGCGCCTGCCCAACGGCAAGATCTACCAGCGTCCATTCGGCGGGCAGTCGATCCACTTCGGCAAGGAACAGGCCGCACGCAGCTGCGCCGTGGCCGACCGTACCGGCCACTCGATGCTGCACACGTTGTACCAGCGCAACGTGCGTGCGAACACGCTGTTCTTCGTCGAGTGGATGGCGCTCGACCTGATCATGAACGAGGCTGGTGAGTGCCTCGGCGTGACCGCACTCGAGATGGAAACCGGCGAAGTGATGATGTTCCAGGCGAAGACCACGCTGCTCGCCACCGGCGGGGCTGGCCGGGTCTACCAGGCCAGTACCAACGCGTTCATCAACACCGGTGACGGCATCGGCATGGCGGCACGCGCCAACATCCCGCTGGAAGACATGGAGTTCTGGCAGTTCCACCCGACGGGTGTCGCCGGCGCCGGCGTGCTGATCACCGAAGGCGTGCGCGGCGAGGGCGGCTACCTGCTGAACAAGTCGGGCGAGCGTTTCATGGAGCGCTACGCGCCGAACGCGAAAGACCTCGCCAGCCGCGACGTCGTCGCGCGCGCGATGGCCACCGAGATCAAGGAAGGGCGCGGCGCCGGCCCGGACGGCACCTACCTGCTGCTGAAGCTCGACCACCTTGGTGCCGAGACCATCAACTCGAAGCTGCCGGGTATCCGCGAGATCGCGCTGAAGTTCGCCAACGTAGACCCGATCAAGGATCCGATCCCGGTCGTGCCGACCTGCCATTACATGATGGGCGGCATCCCGACCAACTACCATGGGCAGGTGGTGATGCCGCGCGACGGCAACCCCGAAGTACCGGTACCCGGCCTCTATGCGGCGGGCGAGGCGGCCTGCGTGTCGGTGCATGGCGCGAACCGCCTCGGCACCAATTCGCTCCTCGACCTGGTGGTCTTCGGCAAGTCGGCTGGCCAGCACATGGCTGACCATGCGCGCTCGAGCCGCAGCCAGCAAGACCTGCCGAAGGATGCGGGCGAGCTGACCGAGGCCCGGCTGGCGCGCCTGGAAGGCCAGAAAGACGGCGAGAAGGTATCGGCCGTGCTGCGTGACCTGCAGTTGACGATGCAGCTCGATTGCGGCGTGTTCCGTTTCCCCGACAGCATGAGGTCGGGCGTGGCGAAGATGCGCGAAGTGGCGAAGCGGTCGCTGGTCACCGAGATCAAGGACAAGAGCAAGGTCTTCAACACCGCGCGCATCGAGGCACTCGAGCTCGACAACCTGGTCGAGGTCGCCTTGTCGTCGCTGGTGTCCGCCGAGGCGCGCACCGAATCTCGCGGCGCGCACGACCGCAGCGATTTCCCGGTGCGCGACGATGCAAACTGGATCAAGCACACCCTGTGGTTCAAGGAAGGCGATCGGCTCGATTACAAGCCGGTCCACGACAAGCCCCTGACGGTCGATTCGTTCGAGCCGAAGGCCCGGGTCTACTGATCCGGGGACGCACATATTCCGTCCGAATCCTTCCAGGGCATGCAACGACAAGGTAACGCACGATGAAATTCTCAGTCTTCCGCTACAACCCAGAAGTCGACGACAAGCCGTACATGCAGAGCTACGACATCCCGCTCGAGCCGGGCGACCGGATGCTGCTCGACGCGATCGTGCGCATCAAGCAGCACGATGATTCGCTGTCGCTGCGGCGCTCCTGCCGCGAGGGCGTCTGCGGCTCGGACGCGATGAACATCAACGGCAAGAACGGGCTGGCCTGCATCACGCCGCTGGATTCGCTGAAGGAGCCGGTGGTGCTCAAGCCGCTGCCCGGCCTGCCGGTGATCCGCGACCTGATCGTCGACATGTCGCAGTTCTTCAAGCAGTACCACTCGGTGAAGCCGTATCTGATCAACGAGAACCAGCCGCCCGAGACCGAGCGGCTGCAGTCGCCGGAAGAGCGCGAGGAGCTCGACGGGCTGTACGAGTGCATCCTGTGCGCCTGCTGCTCGACCTCTTGTCCGTCGTTCTGGTGGAACCCCGACAAGTTCGTCGGGCCGGCCGGCCTGCTGCAGGCCTACCGCTTCCTGGCCGACAGCCGCGACGAGGCTACCTCCGAGCGCCTGGACAACCTGGAAGACCCGTATCGGCTGTTCCGCTGCCACACGATCATGAACTGCGTCGACGTCTGCCCGAAGGGCCTCAACCCGACGCGCGCGATCGGCAAGATCAAGCAGCTGATGGTTCGGAGGATGGTGTAGCCATGGTCCAGACCGAGGTCGCCCGGATCCAGGAAAATCGGTTACGCTGGCACTGCCGTCGAGGGCTGCTCGAGCTCGATCTCGTGTTGCAGCGGTTCATGGACAATCGCTATGCTTCGATGAAGGCGGCGGATG
>CAMDXD010000259.1 GCA_945877995.1 Bordetella parapertussis | reverse complement strand
TGTCGCGGTCGCCATGTCGGTCTGTTCGCCGAAGTTCATCGCGCCCAGGCAGAGGGCGGAGACGCTCAGGCCACTGCGGCCCAGCCTGCGGTATTCCATCGGGACTCTCCTGCGGGTACGCCAGCGGCGATAATAAGCGTTCCGCAATCCGACCCGCTCATCGACCATCGTGGCCAGCACAGGCAGCAACGACAGCAACGCAAGCGACCCGAAACCGCAGGGCGCCGAAGGCCAGCCGAGCGCCTGGGACCTGCTCGGCGGTGAACCGGTGGTACGCCGGATCACCGATCGCTTCTACGACCTGATGGACGTGGATCCGGACTTCTTCGCCATCCGCAAGCTGCATCCGGACGACCTGTCCGGCTCGCGCGAGAAGCTGTTCCTGTTCCTCTGCGGCTGGCTCGGCGGCCCGCAGTACTACATCGAGAAGCACGGCCATCCGATGCTGCGCGCGCGCCACCTGCCCTACGCGATCGCCACGCCCGAGCGCGACCAGTGGCTGGTCTGCATGGGTCGGGCGATGCTCGATTCCGGCGTCGAGGACGCGCTGATGGAACGCCTGCTGCAGGCGTTCTTCACCACCGCCGACTGGATGCGCAACCGCGAAGGTTGAACCGGTTCAGGTGCGTTCGAGGATGTGCAGCCCACGCACCCGGTCGATCAGGAACATCAACCCGCGCTCGTCGACATAGATGTCGTTCGAGCTGATCCGGTCGACACCCGGCACCGGGTCCGGAACGAAATACGCGACTTCCTTCATGGCATGCGGGCGCGAGATGTCGATGATGCGCAGGCCGTTGGCAAACCACGTGCAGGGTACCTCGGTGCCGGTGATCTTCTCCACCGGCTGGTGGCAGCCGGTCATCTGCGGCTGCTCGCCCGGTGGCATGTCGTCGAGCTGGAAGCTGGAGAACTGCACCGGATGCTTCTCGTCGGTGACATCCACCATCCAGAGGAAGGCCGCCGGATACGGCGGGCAGCCCGGCATGCGCGAGACGTCCTCGTCGGCGACGACCAGCATGTCGCGGCCGTCGATCTTGAACGGCACCTTCACCGCGCTGTGCGTCGGCCACGGGAACGGCGGGCTCCAGTCGAGGCCGGAGATGAACGTCGGCTTCGCGAGGTCTTCCACGTCGAGGATCGCGAAGCCGCCGTGCCACAGGCTCGTGTACAGGCGGTTGTCGTAGCGCAACGAATGATGGATGCGGTGCGCCCAGCCGTCCCAGGTCGGTGTCTCGCCGCCCGCGGCCCATTGGCCTGGCACCCACCAGCGCCCGGCTTCCACCGGCTTCGCGGGGTCCGCCAGGTCGAGCGCGACCATGATGTTGCCGACGTAGCCGTCCATCGTCGGCGACAGGTAGGCATAGCGGCCATCGAAATCGAACCGGTGCACGCCGCTGGCCGGGCCGCCGTCGGGCACATGGGTGCAGTCCCAGTCGAGGATATGCTTCGGCTTCGCCGGATCGCTGATGTCGTGGATGCTGATGCCGCCGCGGTAGCCCTCGGGCAGCTTCTCGCCGCGCACCGCCGCCTTCGACAGCGTCTCGCGGTTGGTGATCATGATGCCGTTGCCAACGCGCACCTTGTGCGAGTGCGTGGCCGGCGGCATCTTGAGTTCAGCGATCAGCTTCGGATGGCGCGGGTCGCGCACGTCGACGATCGAGGTACCGTGCGGGTTGCGCATGTGCCCGATGTACGCGATGCCGCGTTCGACCACCACCTGTCCACCGCCGGCACAGTCATGCCAGGCCACCTGCCGGATACCCTTTGCTCTTGCCACGTGTACTTTCCCTTCATGCTGGTTTCTCGAAGCCGCCGGCGGCGGCTATCGCTGCGCCCGGCGCCGCGTGCAGCCGCTAGTCTGCCTTGATGCCTGCCTGCCGGATCACCTTCGCCCACTTCGCCTGCTCGCTCTTCAGGTAGGCACCGAAGGCTTCCGGTGTGCTGCCGATGAGTTCCGCGCCCTGGTTGCCCAGGCGCTCCTGCAGTTCCGGCATGCGCACCGAATGCACCACCGCCGCATTGAGCCGCTGCACGACGCTGCGTGGCGTCTTTGCAGGTGCCACGAAGCCGAACCAGCCGGTGACCTCGTAGCCCTTGAAGCCCGGCGACTCCGACACCGTGGGAAGGTCGGGAAATGCCGCGAGCCGCTTCAGGCTGGTGGCGGCAAGCGCACGCACGCGGCCGGCCTTGATGATCGGGTACGACGTCACCGAGATGCTGAAGATCGCCTGCGTCTGTCCGCCCATCACGTCGGCCAGCGCCGGGCCGCCGCCCTTGAACGGCACGTGGATCATCTCGGTCGCCGACAGCTGCTGGAACAGCGCCAGCGCGAGATGTCCGGAACTGCCGCTGCCGGCCGAGGCGACCGCGATCGTGCCGGGCTTCGCCTTCGCGAGCGCGACCAGGTCGACGACCGTCTTCGCTGCGACGTTCGGGTGCACCACCAGGATGTTGGGCACCGACACGGCGAGCGAGATCGGCGCGAACTCGCGGATCGGGTCGTACGGCACCTTTGTGTAGAGCACGCTGTTGATCACGAAGCCGGCGTTGGCCAGCAGGAAGGTGTGGCCGTCGGGGTCCGACTTCGCGGTGAGTTCACCGGCGATCATGCCGTTGGCGCCGGAGCGGTGGTCGATCACCACCGGCTGGCCGGACGCCTCGGTGAGCTGCGGACCGACCAGCCGGGCGATGAGGTCCGACGGCCCGCCGGGGGCGGAGGCCACGATCATGCGCAGCGGCCGCATGGGCCAGGCCTTCGGGTCGGCGCCAGCGCTGGTGCCGGCGCTGGCTGCAGCCTTCGCGGGCGCCTGTGCGGGGACCGGTGATGCAGAGAACGCGAGCACGGTAACAAGGCCGGCACCGGCCAGCACTGCCCCGCGCGGGGTTCGGGCGCGAAGCCTCGATCGATCCATGTTGCTCCTCCGCCAAGCTGTCGTTATGGAGGCCGTATTGTCGCCGCAGGCGCGCCGGATCGAAAGAGCACGCGGACGATGGCCAAGAAAAAACCCGGAGGCCTTTCGGGCTCCGGGTTCTTTCCGCACAGGGGACCGTGTTACTCGTCGCCCTGGAATGCTTCGTCCCGCTTCTTCCGGACTGCTGGCATGATCACGACCAGCAAAGCTCCTATGGACAGCACCAGGAAGGCCAGGCTGATCGGACGCGTGAAGAACACCGTCGGATCGCCCCGCGAGATCAGCAGTGCGCGGCGCAGGTTCTCTTCCATCAGCGGCCCGAGGATGAAGCCCAGCAGCATCGGCGCCGGCTCGCAACCGAACTTCATGAACGCGTAGCCGACCACGCCGAAGAACGCCATCAGCAGCGGATCCTGGATGCTGTTGTTCAGGCTGTAGGTGCCGATGCACATGAACAGCAGGATCGCCGGGAACAGCATGCGGTAGGGTACCTTCAACAGTTGCACCCACATGCCGATCATCGGCAGGTTCAGGATCACCAGCATCATGTTACCGACCCACATCGAGGCGATCAGGCCCCAGAACAGGTCGGGACGCGCGGTCATCACCTGTGGACCCGGGGCGATGCCCTGGATCATCAGCGCGCCGAGCATCAGCGCCATCGTGCCCGAACCCGGGATACCGAGGGTCAGGGTCGGGATGAACGCGGTCTGTGCGGCAGCGTTGTTCGCCGACTCCGGACCGGCCACGCCGCGGATGTCACCCTTGCCGAATTGCGAGTTGTCCTTCGCCACCTTCTTCTCGATCGCGTAGGACGAGAAGGAAGCTACCACCGGACCGGTGCCCGGCAGCGTGCCGAAGAACGCCCCGACCGCGGTACCCCGAACGATTGCACCCGCCGAATCCTTGATGTCGATCCAGCGCGGCATCAGGCCGCTGACCTTGTCGGTGAACACCTGCCGCTGGTCATCCGGCGTCTCGAGGTTCTTGATGATCTCTCCCAGGCCGAAGAAGGCCATTGCGATCACCACGAAGCCAATGCCGTCGGACAGGCCCGGCATGCCGAAGGTGAAGCGGGACATGCCCGAATTCACGTCGGTGCCGATGATGCCGAACAGCAGGCCCACGAAGATCATGCCGAGCGCTTTCAGCAGCGATCCACGTGCCAGCACCGCCGAGGCAATCAGGCCGAACACCATCAGCGAAAAATATTCCGGTGCGCCGAACTTCAGTGCGATCTCGGCCAGCGGTGGCGCCGCGAACGCGATGATCACCGTACACACCGTGCCAGCGAAGAACGAACCGATCGCAGAGATCGCAAGCGCATGGCCCGCCCGTCCGTTCTTGGCCATCGCATGGCCATCGAGACACGTCACGACCGACGACGACTCGCCCGGCAGGTTGACCAGAATTGCCGTGGTCGAACCGCCGTAGGACGCGCCGTAGTAGATGCCGGCCAACATGATCATCGCACCGACCGGCGGCAGCGAGAACGTGGTCGGCAACAGCAGTGCGATTGCCGCGACCGGGCCGATGCCGGGCAACACGCCGACCAGCGTACCGAGCAGGCAGCCGACGAAACAGTACAGCAGGTTCTCGAGGCTGACCGCAACCCCGAAACCCATGATCAGGTTGGCGAAAATATCGGAGAAATCCATTCGATCAGCTCCCGAACATGAGGCGAAGCGGGTGAATAATCAGGCTGAACAGTTTGCTGATCGCCTTGCCGAAACTCTCATCCCAGAACGTGTTGAATGGCACGCCGAGGCCTTTCTGGAACACGAAATACGCGATACAGAGGAGCACCACGTAGTTCGCGATCAGTTCGACCGGGCGGAAGTTCTTCACCGAAGCGTTCGCCAGCAGGAGCATGGCGGCCACGGCGATCACCAGGCCGAGGGTGTCGATCAGCAACGCGAACACCGCGACCGAAGCCGGCATCAGGATCAGCGGAGCACGCGCCCACTTCGTCGTGAGGTCCTCATCGGTCGGGTCATTCAGGAAAGAACGTCCGGCCACGATCGCTCCGATGATGGCCATTCCCCAGCCGAGATAGGTCGGGAAGTATCCCGGGCCCATCCGCATCGCCCGGCCAATCGGATAGTCCCTCGCCAGGTAGATGGCAAGGATGCCCAGGAAAAGAAACATCATGCCGGCCCAGAAATCCTGGTGGTTGGACCGGAATTTGAACGCAACCATTTAAACCCCCCGTTACATGATTTGCCGCGAATCGTTCGGAAAGGCGATTGTCACTGCATCGCTATGATCTTGAATCCTCCACCTTCGGCCATACCCTCTGCACCGATGGCGTACATCACCTTTCAGCCGTACCGGAGCAGCCTGCCTCAGAAACATATGGCAGCCACCGCGCGGGGCACGGCCCGAGCGAAAAGTGTGCAACGTTACCACAGGTATACAGGCCCCCGGCTAGGGGTTTCTTCACCTTTCGATGCTGCGCTGCAACGTGCTTTTCGCACCCGCAGGACGACCTTCTGCACACAGCGAACGCATGCAGACGGAAACCGGATAATCACCGTCAACACCCGGGTATCCCATCACAGCCTGTACGCGTGGAATCGGAACGCCCCACCGCTTCCGGAGAGACTGTCTGGTCAGAGTATCCCGGTCGAACCTTTCGCTTACCTTTCCAGCCAGCCGGATGCACACACGCGTGCCAGCCGCCGCCCGGCGTTACCATTCGGACCCTTCCGCCGAGAACCCTGCGAGTCGATCGATGAAGAATCACCAGCGGTTCCGCACCTTCGTCGCGGACTTCACCCGGCTGTTCGACACCGGCGCCGGTACCGCGATTCCCGGTGAAGACCTGCTGCTCGACCGTGGTGCGGTCCTGCTCGCCCGCCTGATCGGCACCGACGACTGGTTGCCCGAGGAGGCGGCACGTGCGCATCCGAAGTACTACCAGCAGTACCTGCTTCACTGCGATGCGCTCGAGCGCTTTTCGGTGGTGAGCTTCGTGTGGGGACCCGGCCAGCGCACGCCCGTGCATGATCACTGCACCTGGGGCATGGTCGGCGTACTGCGCGGTGTCGAGCATTCGCGCCGCTATGCGCGGGCCGGCGCCGGCGAACCGCTGATCGTCGGCGACAGCCACCG
>CAMDXD010000258.1 GCA_945877995.1 Bordetella parapertussis | reverse complement strand
CAAGGTCAACGATGCCTCGAAGCCGAACGAGGAAGGGCTGCAGTCGCCGATCGTCAAGAACCTGCATCCGCAGGCGCTCGCTGCCATCCTCGAGCGCACCGGTGCGCAGTCCGGCGACCTGATCTTCTTCGGCGCCGATCGTGGCAAGGTGGTCAACGATGCGATGGGCGCGCTGCGCCTGCGCGTCGGCCACGAGAAGGGCCACCTCGACGGGCGCGCCTGGGCGCCGCTGTGGGTGGTCGACTTCCCGATGTTCGAGTTCGACGAAGAGAGCCGCGGCTGGACGGCGATGCACCATCCGTTCACCGCCCCGAAGGACGGCCACGAGAACCTGCTCGAAGCCGAACCCGGCAAGGCGCTGGCCAAGGCCTACGACATGGTACTGAACGGCTCCGAGATCGGCGGCGGTTCGGTGCGTATCCACCGCGAGGACGTGCAGTCGAAGGTTTTCTCGGCGATCGGCCTGTCCACGGAAGAGGCGCGCACCAAGTTCGGCTTCCTGCTCGACGCGCTGCAGTACGGCGCGCCGCCCCATGGCGGCATCGCCTTCGGCGTCGACCGCATCGTGGCGATGATGGCCGGGTCCGATTCGATCCGCGACGTGATCGCTTTCCCGAAGACGCAGCGCGCGCAATGCCTGCTGACCCAGGCACCGTCGCCGGTGGACGAGAAGCAGTTGCGTGAACTGCACATCAAGGTCCGTTGATGCAGGCGCCCGCCCGGGGCATCAGGCCGAGGCCGTGGCGGGCTGCCGCGGGTGCGCTGCTTGCGTGGCTACCGGCCCTGCTGGCATTCGCCCTGCTGTGCGCGACGGTGCCGGATTCAGCCGCACGCGGCGAGCAGCCACCTGCGGTCCAGGCCAGGGGCGCGGAGGTCGCGCTGGCCGACCTGCCATCGGAGGCACAGCGTACGCTGGCGCTGATTCGCAAGGGTGGACCGTTCCCGTACGACCGGGACGGCATCGTGTTCGGCAATCGCGAGAAGCTGCTGCCGCTGCGCGAGCGCGGCTGGTACCGGGAGTACACCGTGCCGACGCCTGGTGCGCGCAACCGGGGGGCGCAGCGGATCGTGGCGGCGCGGTCCGGCGAGTCCTACTACACCGACGACCACTATGCGAGCTTCAGGCGCATCCGTGAATGAGCCGCTGACCAGCATGGGAGCGATGGCATGGATGTGAGCCTGCTTCGCGATGCCGCGGCTGCTGGCCTGTATGCGTGCGAGCACGACCTGGACGCCTGGCAGGCCGCCGCGTGCGCCGCCGGGCTGATGGTGGTCCGGGTCGACCTCGAACATTGCCGCACGAAGGGCGCGATCCTGGATGCCTTCGCCGACGCCTGCGGGCTGCCCGAGTATTTCGGTGGCAACTGGGACGCGCTCGACGAATGCCTGCGCGACGACGCCTGGCACGAACCGGGCGATGCCGCGCGGCAGGGCCTGCTATGGCGCATCGACGGGGCTGGGTTCGTGGCGCGCGAGGTCCCGGACGCGTTCGAGACCCTGGTCGAGATCCTTGACGATGCGGTCGAAGCCTGGCGCGAACGCGGCATCGCCTGCTGGGTGCTCGTGGCGAGCGACGAGCCGGCGGAGTTCGGTCTTGATGCGCTGCCGGCGGTCGGTGCGCCGGACGCTGGCTGATCGAGGCGCCGCGCGCGTGTACAAGATCCCGGTATCGGTGCTGGTGGTGATCCATACCCGTGCCCTCGACGTGCTGCTGCTCGAGCGTTTCGATCGCGCCGGCTTCTGGCAGTCGGTCACCGGCAGCCTGGACCAGATCGACGAGCCGCTGGACGAGACGGCGCGCCGCGAGGTGCGTGAGGAGACCGGCATCGATGCCGGGCAGGGCCGCCTGGTCGACTGGAAGCAATCGAGCCGCTACGAGATCTACCCGCACTGGCGGGCCCGCTACGGTCCCGGGGTCACCGAGAATGTCGAGCATGCGTTCGGACTGCAGCTTGACGATCGCGTGCCGGTGGTCTTGTCCCCGAGCGAACACACCCGATATCAATGGTTGCCCTGGTCGGAGGCCGCCGGCAAGGTGTTTTCGTCCACCAATGTCGATGCCATCCGCCGGCTGCCGCTGCTTGCCTCGCGCTGACACCGCGCGGCCGTGCACCCCGGGATGACAGTTGTGTTAACTTCGCGGCCCCGTTTGCGTTAATCGGTTGCGGTTTTCCGATGCGCGTTCCCTGGAGGATTCGATGACCGCGGCCCCAGTGTTGTCATTCGGCGACTACAAGACCCTGGAAGATGACGCCTGTCAGGCGCGGATCGTCGCAGCCCGTGCCAGGCTGGGCGCACGCGCGACCATCCTGGGCCACCACTACCAGCGGGCCGACGTCTACCAGCACGCGGACCTCACCGGGGACTCGCTCGGCCTGTCGCGCCTGGCCGCGCAGACCGAGGCCGAGTACATCGTCTTCTGCGGCGTGCACTTCATGGCCGAGGTGTCCGACATCCTGACGAAGCCGCATCAGGTCACGATCCTGCCCGACCTGTCGGCCGGTTGCTCGATGGCCGACATGGCCAGTCTCGCCAAGGTCGAGCGGGCCTGGCGCGAGATCTCGGAGGTGCTCGATCCGGACGAGCACATCACGCCGATCACCTACATCAACTCGGCGGCCGACCTGAAGGCATTTTGCGGCGAGCATGGCGGCATCGTCTGCACGTCCAGCAACGCGCGCAGCATCCTCGAATGGGCGTTCGCCCGGCGCGACAAGGTATTGTTCTTCCCCGACCAGCACCTCGGCCGCTGGACCGGCTACCTGATGGATATCCCGGTGTCCGAGATGCTGGTCTGGGACCCGGACGAACCGATGGGCGGCCTCACCGCACAGCAGATCAAGATGGCCAAGGTCCTGCTCTGGAAGGGCCACTGCTCGGTGCACCAGATGTTCCAGCCGCAGCACATCCTGCGCTGGCGCGAGCAGAACCCGACCGGCATGGTGATCAGCCATCCCGAGTGCAAGTTCGACGTCTGCAAGCTGTCCGACTACGTCGGCTCGACCGATTTCATCCTCCGTACCATCGCGCAGAGTGCGCCCGGCACGCGCTGGCTCGTCGGCACCGAACTGAACCTCGTCAACCGGCTTGCGGACCAGTTCAAGGGCCAGGGCAAGGTCGTGCAGTTCATGGCGCCGACCGTGTGCATGTGCTCGACGATGGCTCGCATCGATCCGCAGCACCTCGCATGGTGCCTCGAGAACCTCGTCGAGGGTCGGGTGGTCAACCGCATCACGGTACCCGAGCGGGAAGCCGCGCTCGCGCGCCTCGCGCTGACCCGCATGCTCGAGGTGTCGTAGTCCACCCCGGGCGGGAGCGTGCGACCGGAGCGCAGTGCCGGCCCCGCGCCTGCAGGAGGACGCTTGTCCGCCGGTGATGCGCCGCTGGATGGGCGCGAAACGTCTGAAACCGGCGTCGCGCGCGCCACTGGCGCCCTGCGGGTTGCGACCTACAACATCCACAAGGGTTTCTCGCCGTTCAACCGGCGGATGATGGTCCGCGACCTGCGCGACCAGCTGCGCACGCTGGCGGCAGACGTCGTGTTCCTGCAGGAGGTGCATGGCCGGCACGACCGGCATGCGGCGCGCTTCGAGCACTGGCCGGTCGCACCCCAGTACGAATTCCTCGCCGATTCGGTATGGCATGATTTCGCCTACGGCCGCAATGCGGTCTACGACCATGGCGATCACGGCAACGCGATCCTGTCCCGCTACCCGATCTCGAAGTGGGACAACATCGACGTGTCGGCCTACTTCTTCGAGAGCCGCGGCCTGCTCCACAGCGAGATCGCGGTGCCTGGCTGGGCGCACCCGCTGCATTGCGTGAACGTGCACTTCGGGTTGCTTGCACGTGGCCGGCGCTGGCAGCTGCGCGAGCTGACCGGGCATATCCGGGCGCTGGTCCCTGAAGGCGCGCCACTCGTGATCGCCGGCGATTTCAATGACTGGCGCAAGGAGGCCAGCGACGGCATGAACTCGGAACTCGGGATGGTAGAGGTGTTCGAGGCCACGCGCGGGCACCCGGCGCGCAGCTTCCCGACGCGCATGCCGATGTTCCGGCTCGACCGGATCTACGTGCGCGGGTTCGAAGTACGGCACGCGCATGTGCATCACGGACAGGCCTGGGCACGCCTGTCCGACCATGCACCGCTGTCGGCGACGCTCATCCTCGGCTGAGGGGAGGGTCATGGTGCAGTCGGCGGCCACCAACGTCCGCTTCCTCGAAGGGCATGCAGTCGAACTGCTGGAGGGCGGTGGCGAGTACTTCCCGGCGCTTGCCGCGGCCTTCGATGCCGCCCGCCACGAGATCCACCTGCAGGCCTACATCTTCGCCGATGACCTGGCAGGCCGGGTCGTCGCCGCAGCGCTCGTAAGGGCAGCCGAGCGCGGGGTCGCGGTCCATGTGCTGGTCGACGGCTTCGGCGGCCGCACCATGCCCGCTGCGCTCCGTGCGCGGCTGCGCGCGGCCGGAATCGAACTGCTGTTCTTCCGTCCTGACGTCACCGTGTTCGACTTCCAGCGCAGCCGGCTGCGCCGCCTGCACCACAAGATCGCGGCGATCGACGGTGAACTCGGCTTCGCTGGCGGCATCAACGTGATCGACGACATGCATACCCCGGGGCAGATACCGCCCCGCTGGGACTATGCGGTGAAGGTCCGCGGACCGCTCACGCTCGAGATCCTGCGCGTTGCGCGGCAGACGTGGTACACCGTCGCGCGCACCTACATGCTCCGGCGCTGGCCATCGTGGCGCGCGCTGCCGCAGGCGGTCTTCGCGCCGGGCGAGGCAGCCGATGCGCCGGCGGCAGCGCAGCCGATGAAACCGGCCGGGCCTATCCGGGCGGCGTTCGTGATCCGCGACACGCTGCGCCACCGGCGCGACATCGAGGAGGCCTACCTGGAGGCGATCGCGCTCGCCGAGCGCGAGATACTGATCGCCAGTGCCTATTTCCTTCCGGGCACAGAGTTCCGTCGCGCGCTGATCGATGCCGCCCGGCGCGGCGTGCATGTCACGGTGCTGCTGCAGGCGCGCGTCGAATACGTGCTGATGCGCCATGCATCGCGCGCGCTGTACCGGCAACTGCTCGACGCCGGCGTGCGCATCTTCGAATACCACCAGAGCTTCATGCATGCGAAGGTGGCGGTGATCGATGGCGAGTGGGCAACCGTGGGCTCCTCGAACATCGATCCACTGTCGCTGCTGCTCGCGCGGGAGGCCAACGTATTCGTCCGCGACGTTTCCTTCGCCGCCCAATTGCTGGCCAGCCTCGGGCGCGCGATGGATGCCGGGGCCCGGCCGGTGATCGCATCGTCCTATCGGCGCGGGCTCGCCGCGCGCATCGCCGGCTGGGTCAGCTGCGGCATTGTTCGACTCCTGCTCGGCTGGGCCCGGTATGGTGCGCGCAAGGATTTCCTGTAGAGCGTCTTCGCGTTCGATGACGGCCAGCACCAGGGCCGACGCCACGTCCCGGTAACCCCGCCCGGTGGACGCGTCTACAGACGCCTGCATCCGGCAGCCGCCAGGCATGCGTGGCATCCTCGGTACCCTTCCAAAGCAAGGCCCCGAGGTCCCGTGAGCGCCCGTGCCGAGTTCCGCCTGCTGGTGTTGTTCAATGCGTTGCTGATTCCGGCGGCGATGTTCGTCGTGTCGTTCGACATCTATCTGCTTGCGCCCGAACTGCAGGCGTGGGTCAGCGCGCGCGGCGCGGTGCTGTCGACGCCCCTGGAATCGATCGGTGCGGCGGTGTCGTTCGGAGCGTTCGTGGCGCTGTGCGTCGGGCTGGCCGGCCTGCTGGCGTTCCAGCGCTGGGCCCGCTGGTTGACGCTTGCCTCGACGATCGCGATCTACGTCCCGATGCCGCTCGCAGGCACGATCGTGCTGTCCGGCTTCGCCTACACGATGGACAGCGTCGCCGCGATCCTGTGGGGTGTGCTGCTGGCCGCGTCCTACTGGTCTCCCGTGGCCGCCGAATTCAGGCCGGGCACGCGCAGGGCCGAACCCGAGGCGGTGAACAGCTGACGCGCAGTGTCGCCGCCGG
>CAMDXD010000257.1 GCA_945877995.1 Bordetella parapertussis | reverse complement strand
CCATCAGCTGCGGATAGCCGACCTCCGATGCGGTAGGCACCTCGGTCATGTATGCAAGCCGATTGCGGTCGAGTACCGCCAGCGCGCGCAAGCGGCCATCCTTGACGTACGAGGCCGCACTGGACGATGACACGACGACGACATCCACTTCGCCGCCCATCGCGCCGGCGAGCGCGATCGTCGCGCTCTTGTAGGGCACATGCAGCATCTTCATCCCCGCCAGCGCCTGCAGCAATTCGGCCGCGAGATGTGGCGTCGAGCCGACTCCGCCCGAGCCATAGTTGAGCTTGCCGGGATGCCGGCGCGCGAGGGCGACCAGTTCATTCAGGGTCCTGGCCGGAACCGACGGATGCACCACCAGCACGCGCGGGATCGAGGCGACCATCGCGACGGCGGTGAAGTCCTTGACCGGATCGTAGCGGACCCGCGGATTGA
Organism: Bordetella parapertussis; assembly: GCA_945877995.1. GTDB lineage: Bacteria > Pseudomonadota > Gammaproteobacteria > Burkholderiales > CAIKXV01 > CAIKXV01. Next base: position 5,619 of record CAMDXD010000257.1, on the reverse strand, counting down.
GCAACGGGTTGAGCACCAGCGGCGTCCCGGACATCAGCAGCGTATGGCCATCGGGTGCTGCGCGGGCGACGGCCTCGTGCGCGATGTTGCCGCCGGCACCCAGCCGCTGGTCGGACAGGACCGGTTGGCCCAGCGCGACGGAAAGCCCTTGGGCGAGCAGGCGTCCGACGACGTCGGTGCCACCGGCGAACGACAGCACCAGCCGGATCGGCCGCGTCGGATACGCCTGCACCTGCGCGATCGCGGGCGGACTTGCCGCGGCGGCAAGCACCACGGCCGCCACGGCGGCAACCGCAGCGAGGCCTCGAGGGTGCCCGCTCCCGCCCAGGTTCATTCCGCCTTCACGCCCGCGTCGCGGATCACCTTGCCCCAGCGAACCATCTCGTCACGGATGAAAGCTGCAGCCTGCGCGGGCGTGGTGGACATCGGTTCGCCACCGATCCCGACGAGGCGTTCGCGCGTGTCCGGCGCATTCATCGCCTTAACCGATTCGGCATTCAGCCGTTCGACGATCGCCACCGGCGTGTCGCGCGGCGCGAGCACCGCATACCAGTTGACCGCGAGCAGTTGCGGGTAACCCGCCTCCGCGGCGGTGGGCACCTCGGGCATGGAGCCGACGCGCTTGCCATCGAGCACCGCCAGGGCACGCAGCCGGCCGTTCTTCACGTACTGCGCAGCGCTGGAGGACGCGACCACCACGACATCGACCTCGCCGACCATGGCCCCGGTCAGCGCGATGGTGGCGCTCTTGTAAGGCACGTGCAGCATCCGGATGCCGGCCAGGGACTTCAGCAGTTCAGAGGCCAGGTGCGGCGTCGATCCGACGCCGCCCGAGCCGTAGCTCAGCTTGTCCGGATTGCGGCGCGCCAGCGCAACCAGGTCCTTGATCGATTTCGCTGGCACCAGCGGATGCACCACCAGCACGCTGGGGATCGCCGCGACCACCGCCACTGGCGTGAAGTCGCGTACCGGGTCGAAGCCGACCTTCGGGTTGAGCAATGGATTGAGCACGACCGGCGGTGCCGCCATCAGCAGCGTGTAGCCATCCGGCGCGGCCCTGGCCACCGCCTCGTGCGCGATGTTGCCACCGGCGCCGAGGCGCTGGTCCGCCAGCACCTGCTGGCCCAGCGACACCGACAGCCGCTGCGCGAGCAGCCGCGCGACCACGTCGGTGCCGCCGGCGAACGGCAGCACCAGCCGGATCGGGCGGTTCGGGAATTCACCGACCTGACCCTGCGCCCGGCCAGCCATCGACAGGCCTCCTGTCAGCAGCACGGCTGCCAGCACGCCGGCACTGCCGGCCAGGCTGCGCCTACGGATGCCTCGCGTTGTCATCATCTTCCGTGCTCCAGTCACTGGCCGGCGGCCTCGGCCGCCTCATCTGCCTCCAGCAGCGCCCAGACGCGGCGAAACGGCCCGCGGCTGCGCACCAGTTCCTCGCCGGCATCCTTCGCCAGGTCGTCCTCGATCCACACCGGCTCGCCGATCTGCGCGCTGATCACCGCACGGTGTGCGTTTTCCTCGAACAGGAAGGCGCCGGCGACCATCTCCTCGATCGTGCCCCCGGTGATCGCCGCGCCATGTGCGCGCATCAGCACGGCACGATGCGGGCCCAGCGCCTTCACCAGCGCCTGGCCACGCTCGCGGGTGCTGACCAGCCTCGGATCGTGGTAAGTCGGCACGCCGTCGTGGAACAGCGTGCCCATCAGGTGGATCGGCTTGAGCGTCGGACGCGAACTGGTCGTGAACGCGGTCGAGTACATGCCGTGGTAGTGCACCAGGCTGCCGACATCCGGCCGTGCCTTGAGGATCTCGAGGTGGATCGGATACTCGCCCGGCATGTCGCCCTGGCCAGACACGCGCCTGCCCTCGAGGTCGTACACCAGGAAGTCTTCCGGGTGCGCATCCGGCCCGAGCGAGTGGCGCGTGATCATCCACTGGTCGCTGTCCGGGATGCGCGCGCTGATGTGGCCGAAGCCTTCGATGAAGCCACGGCGGTAGAGAAAGCGCCAGGCCTTCATCATCGTGCTGATCATCGCATCGCTGCTCATGGAGCTGTTCTCCCTTGGTTGCTCGGTGGTGCGCCGTTCAGCGCCCGGGATCGATCGCCGCCAGCAGCGCACGATAGCCATCGGTCGCTGCGTTCGCCCGCTCATCCGATTCGAGGTACACGCAGTATCCGCTGCCGCCGAGCGGCCCGGACATGGTCCAGCCCTCCCCGACTGCCGCGCCAGCCAGTTCGACGAACACGTCGAGCGGTGAATTCTCCCAGTGGCTGTAGGCGACCAGCGCATCGGGCAACGCCATCGACTCGGCCAGCCCGATCGCATTATCGGCGAACTCCGCGACATCCTCCGCGCTCGAGGCGAGGTCCGAGAAGTCAGACCAGGCCGCAGCGAACTCGTCGTACACCGGGCTGCCTTCGATCACGTCGTCCCAGACCCAGGCACGGAGGTGGTCGCAGGTATCGCCCGCAGCCGGACTGTTGAAGTAGCCGCACAGCGGGCAGTTCTCGCCATCGTCCTCGGCCGTGCCCCCGCCGAGGCCGCCAGCTGCGAGGCCATCGGAGTCGTCGTCTTCGTCGTCATCCCGACCGCGTTCGCTGCCTGCGCCCATGCCGCCTCCTGCCCTGATCAGAAAAGGTTGTCGATGCCAAACAGCGTCAGCACGCCCATCGCCGCGAAGATGCCGGCAGCGATCGAGTGCACGAGCTTCATCGGGATCTTCGCTGCGAAGCGATTGCCGACGAACACGGCCGGTACGTCCGCGACCAGCATACCCAACGTGGTCCCGATGACCACCAGCAGCGGCGCGGCGTAGTGGGCGGCCAGCGCGACGGTCGCGATCTGCGTCTTGTCACCCATTTCAGCGAGGAAGAAGGTGACCAGCGTCGCCCCGAACACCCCGAGATGCTTCGCGACCTGCGTCTCTTCTTCCTCGATGCGGTCGGGGATCAGCGTCCAGATCGCCATGCCGATGAACGACAGGCCGAGGATCCACCGCAGCGCCCCCGGGCTCACCACCGAGGTGATCCAGGCTCCGAGCGCGCCGGCGAGCCCGTGGTTGACCAGCGTCGCGCACAGGATGCCGGCGATGATCGGCAATGGCTTCTTGAAACGGGCGGCAAGGATGAACGCCAGCAGCTGCGTCTTGTCGCCGATCTCGGCGAGTGCGACCACGCCGGTCGATATGAACAGTGCTTCCATCGGGAACTCCACGACCGGGGACGATCGATGACCGAACGCACCTCCCGGACATCCAGGGGCGCTGTGGTCAAAGGTCTTGCCATGCGTGGGCCGCCGGCGCCATGGCCATGGACAGCCAAGCCTGTTGACGCCGGCCCTTTCGAACCTGCGGACCGAAAGGCTGCTACTCCCAAATGACCGTTGGAGGATACCCCGGAACGGTCCCCGAGGTCATGCGCCTGCCGGCGGCGACCTCAGCGTCGAATCACTCGGGCTGTATGCCCGCCGCCTTCACCACCTTGGCGATCCGGACCACATCATCCTTGATCTGGGCGACGAAGGCGGGCTGGCTGATCGGGAATGCATCCGCGCCGAGTTGCAGCAGCCGCTCCTTGAGGTCGGGCGCGTTCAGCGCCTTGTTCAGGATCTCGCTCAGGCGCGACACCAGTACCGGCGACAGGTTGGCCGGTGCATGCAGCCCGGACCAGAAGTTCAGCGTCGCCTCCGGCACGCCCGCCTCGGCGAAGGTCGGCACCTCGGGCATCAGCGCCGCGCGCCGCGGCGACAGCACGGCCAGTGCACGCACCTTGCCTGCCTTGATGTGGTTGATCGCCGCTGGCAGCGTGTCGAACACCATCGACACGCTGCCGCCGATCACGTCCGGGTATGCAGCGGCCGAGGTCTTGTACGGCACATGCACCATGTCGGACCCGGTGACCGATCGCAGCAGTTCGCCGGACAGGTGTCCGATGCTGCCAACACCGGCCGAGCCGTAGCTGAGCTTGCCCGGGTTCGCCTTCGCGAAGGCGAGCAGGTCGCCCAGCGACTTGAACGGCAGGCCGCCATGGATCGCGAGCACGTTCGGGGCATAGGTCACGATGCCGATCGGCGTCAGCCCGTTCACCGGGTCGTAGCCGAGTTTCTTCACCAGGAAGGGCCCGATCGCGATCGTCGAGACGCTCGACAGCAGCAGCGTGTAGCCGTCGGGCGCCGCACCGGCGACGAACTCGCTGCCCACCGCCCCGCCCGCCCCGGCGCGGTTCTCGATCACTACCGGCTGGCCGAAGAGTTCGCCCATCTTCTGTCCGAGCGCACGACCCACGATATCCGACACGCCACCGGCTGCGAACGGGACCACCAGGCGGATCGGCTTGTTCGGGAATGCCGCCTGCGCGTGCGCCGCCGAAGGCAGCATCGCCGGCAGCAGGCTTGCGGCAGCGACGCCGGCCCCCGCAGCCAGCGCGCGGCGGCGGCCCTGGCCCCCGGGCGCGAGCAGCCCATCACAGGGCGCCGTCGAAGGGGACGATCCGGGGCGGGCAGCAGCGGGAGCTCGGGGCATCGTGGATCCTTTTTTAAATGTGGAAGAACGCGCGTTGCCAGCATGCACGAATCCTGCCAGCCGTGACAGCCCCCCCCGGCTGGCCAGCGGCCGCCGCTACTCGAGGGCCGGGCCGATCAGCCGAGAGGAACCCGGACTTCGATGGTCGTGCCCGTGCCCGTGCCCGTGCCCGCAGCACCGCCGGCGATCGAGATGCTGCCACCGAGCCGGTCGACGACTTCGCGCACGATGGACAGGCCGAGTCCGCTGCCCACGCCAGTTGAACCCGGCACCCGATAGTAGGGCTCGAACACACGGTCGCGCAGGGCTTCGGGGATGCCCGGGCCGGTATCGGACACCGTCAGCACCGCCTCGGCTCCCACACGCTCGAGCGCGATCGACACCGCGCTACCCAGCGCCGAGTAGCGCATCGCGTTGTCGATCAGGTTGCCGGCCATGCTGCACAGGGCGGACGCATCCGCCACCCGGGTGCAGGGGTCGTCGCACAGCGACACCTCCAGCCGGTGCCCGGTGGTCCTGGTCGCTGCCTCGCGCTGGCGCACCGCGTCGGCCACGACCTCGCGCAGCGGCACCGCAGCCTGCTCCGTCGCCGGTCGCCCTGCCCGGCTGAACGCAAGCATCTGCTCGGTCAGGTGGGCGGTACGCTCCACGCCTTCGAGCAGGCGCGCCAGCGACGCGGCGCGCTCGGCCTCGTCGCGCGCTCGCTGCAGGTTCTGCGCGTGCAGGCGCAGCGCCGCCAGCGGCGTGCGCAGTTCGTGGGCAGCAGCGTCGACGAAGCGGCGTTCCCGGTCCAGGGTGTGCCGTACCCGTTCGAGCAGCCCGTTCAGCGCAGCCACCAGCGGCGCGATCTCGGCCGGCACGCGCGACAGCCCGATCGGTCCGAAGGCCTGCGGCGCACGTGCACCGATACGCACAGCCAGTTCGGACAGCGGTGCCAGCCCGTAGCGGATCAGCGCGGCACTGGCCGACAGCACCAGCAGCAGGCCGACCAGCATCGGCGCAATCACCGCCCAGCCGAGTTCATCGGTCAGTTCGGAGCGTGCATCGTCACGCTCGCCGGCGAGGATCCACGCGCCGCCGCTCGACAGGGCGAAC
>CAMDXD010000256.1 GCA_945877995.1 Bordetella parapertussis | reverse complement strand
GCACGCGCGCCTCGACCGTCGAACCGCCTGCGGGTAATCCGTCGGTATCGAACAGCCGGGGCAGCAGCGGCTGGTTCTCGCTGAACGCTACGATCTGCGGATCGAACGGCGAGACCGCGGTGATCGCCGCCGGCGAGTGCCGGTGATAGAGGAGGGTCATGTCGGACGAGAAACCGTCGGTCCCGATCACCTCAGCCGCCAGCAGCCTGTCATCAGCGGTCCGGTGCTGGGAGAAGCGCTTGCGCGGCACATGGCCCGCCTGCATGAAATAGGGCATTCCGACCATCCTTTCCGCAAGCGGCAGCCGAGGCCGGCGACTGCGGCCCGGCCGCTGCGCTCCTAGGTGGCCGTCGCCAGCGCTTCATTGCGCCCCCACCTGACGACATCTATCATAACCAGACGGCCTGTCGACCACAACGACGGTTGGTTGCGCGCCGATGATCCGCACAGGACAGCGCCTTGGAACGGATTTTCAGCGAGTACTTTCCTTACGTCCGGCACGCGGCCCGCCTTCCTGCGTCGATCGACGGCGATGTCGAACGCGAGCGCCACCGCGTCGTGATCGTCGGCGGGGGGCCAACCGGTCTCGCGCTTGGGCTCGGGCTCGCGCGTCACGGGGTCCGCCCCGTTGTGCTTGAAGCCGACGATACCGTCTGCACCGGCAGCCGTGCCGGCGCATTCACCCGGCGCACGATCGAGATCCTGCAGCAGCTCGGCATCGCGGACGACGTGATGAAGACCGGCCTTGGCTGGAGCCAGGGCTGGACCTACTGGCGCGATCGCGAGGTGTTCCGTCTTGCGATGCCCAACGACGACGACCAACAGTATCCGCCCGCAGTCAGCCACCTGCAGAACTGGATCGAGCACCTGATGGTCGAAGCGGCGGCATGCGAAGATGCCGTCGAGATCCGCTGGCAGTCGAAGCTCAGCGGGCTGGAGCAGTCCGCCGACGGTGTACGGCTTTCGGTCGCGACTCCGGCGGGCAGCTACTCGATGCAGGCCGACTGGGTGGTCGCCTGCGACGGCGGTCGCAGCCGGGTTCGCGAAGCTATGGAGCTTCCGTTGCACGGCACGCGTTACGCCGGCCGCTACGTGATCATTGATGTCCGGATGAAGACCGACGACCTGCCCGCGGGGCGACGCTGCTGGTTCGATCCCGCATCGAAGCCCGGCGGTACCCTGCTGATGTACAAGAAGCCCGAAGGCATGGTTCGCTTCGACTACCAGTTGTCCGATGACGAGGATGAAGTCGTCGAGATGCAACCGGAGCGCGTTTTCGCGCGGGTAGATGCGCACCTGTCGATGCTCGGCATCTCAAGGCCGTGGGAGCCTGTCTGGATGACCCTGTACCGCGCGAGTGCGATGACGCTGGACCGCTACCGGCACGGCCGTGTGCTGTTCGCCGGCGACGCCGCGCACCTGGTGCCGATCTTCGGCGTTCGCGGGATGAACTCGTCGATCGATGACGCCCACAACCTTGCCTGGAAGCTCGCGTTCGTCGTGCGCGGCCTGGGACGCGATTCGCTGCTCGACAGTTACAGCGACGAGCGGGTGTACGCCGCCAGGGAGAACCTGCGCTTCGCGATGAAGAGCGCGGAGTTCATGGCACCGCCGTCGGCGCCGTTCCGGTTGATGCGTGACGCGGTGCTGTCGCTCGCGGAGCACCACCCGTGGGTCGCGCAACTGGCCAATCCGCGCCAGCACTCGGCGATCCCGCTGGTCCATTCTTGCCTGAATGCATTTCCGGAGCGCTCAGACGAGTTCACTGCGGGCCCGGCGCCAGGCGAAATCCTGCCGGAGTGCCCGGTCCTCGATAACGGGCGCAGCACCTGGCTGACCCGGCTGCTCGGCGCGCATTTCACGATCCTGTGGTTCGGCGAAGTGGCCCGCGCGCCGCAGCCGGCGACGCGGCTTCCGCTGGTGGTGCGCTCTTTACCCCGGTCGAGCGACCCGAGCGGGCATCTCTACGCGAAGTTCGGTGCGACCGAGGACACGCTCTACCTGGTGCGTCCCGATGGTCATGTGCTTGCGCGCTGGCGAAGCGCTGTCGAATCGGAGGTATCGTCGGCATTGGCCCAGGTGCAGGCACTGCCGTGTCCCGAAATCCCCGGCGCGCTTCGGTCGCAGGCCGTACGCCCCCCGGCCTGAAAGGAGCAGCACGCGTGCATCCAAAGCAACTCGACGACGCATACACCCGACTCTGCTACGCGTTGACCGAAGTTGGAGAGGCTTCGGCCCCGCTCGTGCTCGCGCGCCTGGCCCTGCTGCTGATGCAGGATGTCGACGATGCGCAGCGGGTGAACACGGCAATCGATGCGGCGCTCGACGGTTTCCGCCCGGGCGCGCCGGCGGATGGACACTGAGCCCGTTGCTGCGCCGTCAGCTCGGGCCGACGGTCGCAGCCAGGAGATCCGAATGACCCCGTCGAGGCTTCCGCTGCATCTTGGTGCCGCCCCCCGCGCAGGCACATGACGCGCTATCACGGGGTGTTCGCACCGCACACTGGCCTGCGTGCGCTGATCACGCCTGCCGGGCGTGGCACGGGGAGCAACAGCACAGAACAGGGCGCTGAGCAGCCGGCGTGGGCACGGCACCTGGCGATGTGCGGGGCGCAGCGGCCAATAAAGCGCGCGCCCAACTCTGAGTTGCCACGACCGGCAGGTTGACTGCCGAGAGAGTCGGCCTGCCTCCACGCCCGCTAACAGCGTCCGTAGCTGGTGGACGCTTTAGCGTGGAATGGTGATTACGTTAAATGAAAGCCTGCTTGTAAACACTCTGCTGTTATGGCAACCAATACAGAGTGCTCGCAATGTTGGTGGCAGTTCGCAAGGACACGGGTCCGCCCGGTCACAGCTTGCGTCGACTGACTTATTTCCGGCACTTTACGCGCGTCTTCCTGCTACGTACTGGCGAGCAACATTCGGGCATCGACAACCGAATAGCCATCAGCGCGCGCAATCACCGGATTCAGGTCGATCTCAACAATCTCGGGGTGCGCCGCCGCAAGCGTCGACACCTTTACCAGCAGATCGGCGATCGCAGCCCTATCGACAGGTGGCAGCCCACGCACACCCGCGAGCATAGGCTGCGCGCGGATCTCCCCCAGCATTTCGAGCGCATCGGCGGTCGAGACCGGAATTGCGCGAAACACGACATCCCGGATCGCCTCTACGAACACACCGCCCAACCCGACCATCACCACCGGGCCGTACTGGGGGTCCTTCATGGCCCCGACAATCAGTTCGACGCCGCGCTCAGCCATCGGTGTAGCGAGCACGCCCGTGATGTCGGCGGCGGGCTGTGCGGACTTCACACTGGCGATGATCTCGTCAAAAGCTGATTGCATTGCCGATGTGCCGAGCACGTTGAGTCGCACGCCCCCCGCATCGGACTTGTGCACGACGTCGCGGGAGACCACCTTGAGCGCTAATGGCACTAGCCCCAGCTGCGCGGTCGCACATTCGGCCTCCTTCGCCTGCCGAAGCAGGAACGAAGCTGGCATCGGCACACCGTAGACGGCCAACAAGCTGCGCGCCTCGGGTTCGAGCAGATCCCGGCCTATGGGCAAAGCGGTGGATTCCGTCGCCGCGCGTGAGAGGCCGTGCGCAGTCCCAGCCGTTGCCTCGCCTGTCAGGCGCCGCTGCATCGCCCCATAGGCTGCAGCATGCGCCAGGCACCGAACGGCTGTTTCCACATGACGCTCGTAGGGGACGCCTGCTCTGCGCAATACATCGAGTGAGGACGTCTTGAGGTCAGCGTAGTGAGACTGCACCATCACCGGTTTACCGGACCGCCGCATGTCGGCAGCGAGTTCAACGCAGAGGGCCGCCTCGGTCTCGGCGATGGACGCACCATAGCGCGCCGGTGCAGTGACATAGCCGCCGAAGTAGCCCACCAGAAGGAGGGCATCGATGTTTGGATCTTCAAGGATCAGCTTTGAGATCGATCCGTAGTATTCGACCCTCGGTTCGGTGCCGCCTCCGGCGTCCACCGGATTCGCAATCGCGGTGGCGTTGGGTACGATGGCGTGGATTTTCGCTTGTGTCTCTGGGGTGAGCGTTGCGAGCTCGAGTCCGCACTGGGCAATAGTTTCGGCGGCTATGGAAATGGGCCCTCCACCTTCGGACAGTACTGCCACGCGACGGCCCTGCATCGGTGGAAACAGCATCAACGCGTCGGCGACCGGAAACAGCTGATCGGACTGGTCAACGAGCACGACGCCGGCCTGGCGGAGCACGCCCTGTGTCACGGCATAGTCACCGGCCAGCGACCCGCTATGCGATCGCGCCGCGCCCCGGCCCTCGGCCGTACGCCCCAAGGCGTAGACGACGATTGGCTTCTGCGGGCTCACTTTGCGTGCGGCCGCGAGGTATGCGGGCCCGTCCTTGAAGCCTTCGATGTAAGAAACGATCGCGCGGGTATCTGCATCCTCGCCGAAACATTCGAGATACTCATGGAATCCGAGATCGGCCTGATTGCCCACCGAGAGCATGGCGCTGATTCCGCTATGGCCATGAAAGCGGATCTCGGCCTCGAGTGATCTCAAAACATTGGCCGAATTCGAAAGCAGCGCGAGCGGGCCGTGCGGGATGTCGGGACGGCCGTAGGCATTACAGCTGGATCGGGCGGTGAACAATCCTGCGGTGTTGGGCCCGATCAGGCGTACCCCGTACGACTGGGCGATCTCGAGCGTGCGCAGTTCGAGTACACGCCCAGCCTCACTTGCTTCGCTGAAGCCGCCGGCCAGCAACAACGCGCCCTTCACGCCCTTCCGGCCGCATTTCTCGATCATCTCCGGCGCGGTGGCGGCTGCGGTGCACACGATCGCAAGATCGATTGCTCCTGGCACCGCCTCGAGGCTCGGATAGCAACGGAAGCCGAGGATTTCGTCCTCCTTCGGATTGATCGGAAAGATCTTTCCACGGAAGACGGCCGAGGCAAGCGATTTCAAGGCCCGGTTGCCGCGCTTGAATGGATCGTTGGACGCCCCGATGATCGCAATGGAGCTCGGATACAGGATGGGATCGAGATAGTGAGACACGCGCAAAACCCTTTTCTTGGAACCGATTGCGCTGCGGGATAGTCGACGCTACTCGGGTTGCAAGCCAGACGATTTTACGATCCGCGCGTACAGGTCAATTTCACGCTTGATGAATGCGAGCAGCGACTCGGTCGTTCCTCCGGCAACGGACAGTCCGAGCCCCTCGAGACGCTTGTTCAGATCTGGCGTAGATAGTGCCGCGTTGACTGCCATGTTGAGCCGCGCGACAACCCCTGGGGGCGTCTTGCCAGGGGCCGTCAGCGCCATCCACCCACTCGCGTCGAAGCCCTTGAAACCTGCTTCATCGAGCGTTGGCACGCCCGGCAACTGGCCGACACGACGCGGAGACATGATGGCCAGCGCACGTACACGTCCTGAATGAACGTGCTCGATCGTGGTGGGAACCGTATCGAACATGACTTCGATCTCTCCGGCGAGCTGTGCATTCTGTGCTGCAGCGCCGCCCCGGAAGGCCACGGGAGTCAACTTCACGCCCGAGTACATCATGAACTGCTCGCCCCGCAGATGGTGCGCGCCGCCGACGCCGGTAGTTCCGTAGTGGAGTTTCCCGGGATTCGCACGCGCCAGTGCGATCAGTTCCTTGACCGACTTTACTGGCAGCGACGGGTGCACCGTCATCACCATTGGCTGGTACACCACGAGCACTATGGGCGAAAAATCCTGGCGTGGATCAAAGGGCAGCTTCTTGTACGTACTGAGGCCCGACGCCAGCGCAGTAGCGCTGCTCAGCAGCAGCGTATGGCCATCAGGCGCAGCTCTGGCCACATGTTCCGCGCCGATGTTTCCCGCTGCACCGGCGCGATTCTCGACGATGAAGGGCTGACCGAGGTCTTCGCCGAGCTTCTGCGCCAATAGACGCGCGACGATATCCAGGCTGCCCCCGGCAGTGAAGCCCACTACGATTCGGACCGGTTTTGTCGGATACGCCTGCGCGGCTGCGAATCCTGAAAGACTCGCACCTGCAGCCACCCCCACTGCCCCCAGTACGCGGATACAAGCAT
>CAMDXD010000255.1 GCA_945877995.1 Bordetella parapertussis | reverse complement strand
GTACGCGCTACAGTGCCCACCGAGACCGTCAGCCTCGATGCGGAGTCCTTCGGCGAGCTCATGGCGCACAACCCGGCGCTGCGCGGCGAGGTGGAGACGGTGATGCGCAAGCGTCTGGTCGCCAACCAAGCGGTGCAGGCCGGCGAGTCCGGCGATCTCATCTCGTTCCTGATGCGCCAAGGCCTCGGCGAGGCGACCGATGTGTTGCTGATCGACGAGTCGCTGTGCGTCGGCTGCGACAACTGCGAGCGGGCCTGTGCGGCGACCCACGGCGGCACCTCGCGGTTGGACCGCGCCGCGGGGCCGACCTTCGCCAACGTGCATGTCCCCACCTCCTGCCGGCACTGCGAGAACCCGCATTGCATGAAGGACTGTCCGCCGGATGCGATCCGGCGCACACCGACCGGCGAGGTCTACATCCGCGACAACTGCATCGGCTGCGGCAACTGCGAGCGCAATTGTCCCTACGGTGTGATCCACATGGCCGGGCCTGCTCCGCCGCAACCGAACCTGCTCTCTTGGCTGATGTTCGGCGGCGGCCCGGATGGAAAGGGCGAGGCGGACCATGGCGCAGTCGGCAAATCGAACGCACCGAAGAAGGCGGTCAAGTGCGACATGTGCAAGGACCAGTCGGGCGGCCCGGCCTGCGTGCGCGCCTGCCCGACCGGTGCCGCGCTGCGCGTGAGCCCCGCGGAGTTCATCGACTTCGTCAACGCCTCCGCAGCGGCGCGCTGAGCGTGCACCAGTCCTTCCTCGACCACGCCGGCCGCCGCTACCTGAAGATGGCGCTCGCGCTGTGCGCGGCGTCGATCGCACTTTATCTTTGGCACGATCCTCGATCGCCCCCCAACGGCGGCACCTGGCTCGGTTACACGCTCGGCGGCCTCGGCGCAGCGCTCGTCCTCTGGCTGACGGCGCTCGGCATCCGCAAGCGCAGCTATTCTTCGTCGTTAGGCACGGTGCAGGGTTGGGTGAGCGCGCATGTCTATCTCGGGCTGTCGCTGATCGTCGTCGTCACGCTGCACACGGGCTTCCAGTTCGGCTGGAACATCCACACCCTCTGCTACGCATTGATGGTGGCGGTCATCGTCTCGGGCCTGGTCGGCGTGGTGCTCTATCGACGCTATCCCGAACAGATGTCACGCAACCGGGCGCAGCAGACGCAGGACGGCATGCTGGAGGAGATCGCGGAACTCGATGTGCGCGCGTTGCGCATCGCCAAGCAGCTGCCGCCCGAGTTCGACGCCGCGCTGCGTGCCAACATCGCCGGCACGCGGATCGGCGGCGGCGCGCTCGCGATCCTCTCCGCGCGCGACCGTTCCGAGGTGAGGCTGCCCGGCACGCCGCTCGCCGGCAATGCCGGGCAGGAGCGCATGCTCGACTGGCTCAGCGGTCATCTGTCGCGCAGCACAGACCCCGAGCGGTCGCGGCTCATCAACGACCTGCTGTCGATCGTCGGTGCGCGGCGTATGTTGCTGCGCCGGCTGCAACGGGACGCGCGGATGCGCGGCTGGCTCGAGGCTTGGCTATACCTTCATGTCCCCGTCACCTTCGGGCTGCTCGGCACGCTGATCGCGCATGTGGTCAGCGTGTTCCTCTACTGGTGAGCTGCTGATGCGCATCCTGGTCCGACAACTCACCCGGAGCGCAGGCGATGCGGTCGCGGTGCGCGAGCGGGCCTTCGATGACGGCTCCCTGAGCATCGGTCGCGCATCCGACCAGTCGCTGCAGGTCAACGACCCGCGCATGCAGCTGCAACATGCACAGGTCCGGGCGAGCGGAAACGGGTTCATGCTCACCTGCTTGGCGCCGGCGCAGGCCGTCGTCAACGACGAGGTCACGCGCAACGCGCGGCTCGTGCCGGGCGATGTCGTGATGCTCGGAGCGTTGCGGATCACGGTGGGCGAGCCGGCCGCGCCCGGTGAACTCCTGCTGACGGTGGAGCAGACCGCCGCGGAGCCGCCGCCGGCGGTGGAGCTTGCAGCGCCGTCGCTGACGCTGGCGGCCGCCGGGTGGCGCAAGCGGCCATGGGCTTGGTCGCTGTTCCTCGTCACGCTGCTCGGCTGTCTGGTGCTGCCGTGGACCGTGGGTTGGCCATCGGATGAGCACTGGACATCGGGACCGCTGCACAGCGCGCACGCCTCGCTCGAACAGGACTGCAAGGCCTGCCATGTGAAGCCGTTCCAGCGTGTGCGCAACGAGTCCTGTCTCGACTGTCACGCTGCGAATCTGCATCGCCATCTGCCGGCGGCCCATCCGGCCGCTGCGACCTTCGAGGCGCAGCGTTGTACCGATTGCCATGTCGAACATGACGAGCCCTCGCACCTCGTACAGCGTGACTCGCGCACCTGCACCGACTGCCATGCTGACCCGATGCGTCACGGCGCGCTCGAGGGTGCACAGCCGGTGACGGACTTCGCGCTGCAGCACCCGCCGTTCCGCATCAACGCATCGACCGTGGAGCGGCCGTCCTCCGGTCTGAAGTTCACCCACGCCGCGCACCTCGACCCGAAAGGCATCAAGGCGCCCGACGGCACGGTGGTGATGCAGTGCGCCGATTGCCACACGCCCGATGCGTCCGTCGCGGGCTTCGCACCGATCAAGATGGAGGCGCATTGCGCGTCCTGCCATCGCCTCGACTTCGATCCGGCTGAACCCGAGCGGAGCGTGCCGCACGGCGATCCCGCCGAGGTGCTGCGCGTCATCGTCGGCCATTACAGCGCGCGTTATCTCGCCGGCTACGCTGACCCGAAGGCGGCACGCAGCGCGGGCGCCCTGCCACCGGGCGTCGACATCGCGCCCGCCGCGCGCGCGCAGCTGCTCGGCCAGGCGCGTGAGCGCGCGCTGCGCGTGGCCGACGACCTCTTCGGGCGCCGTGCCTGCGCCGATTGCCACGAGGTGCGCCGCGAGGGGACGGTCGCGGAGCCGGTGTGGAAGGTGACGCGCGTGAAGCTCCCGGACAGTTGGATGCCGCACGCACGCTTCGACCACAAGTCGCACGGCACATCGCTCACGCCCTGCAGCACCTGCCATGCGGCCGAGCGATCGGAGCGGGCGGACGATCTGCTGATGCCGACCATCGAGACCTGCCGCGACTGTCATGGCGGTGAGACCGGCCGGGCGGCACCGATCACCGCGGATACGCGCGCGGCGCGGTCCGCCGGCATCACGGTCGCGGGTGCCTCGTCCACGGCGCGCGTGCCGAGCACCTGCATCGATTGTCACGGCTTCCATGCGCCCGAGCAGCCGCTGTGGCGTTCACCGGCCATCCAGAGCGCGCTCACCCAATTGCGGGCGCCGCGCTGATGCGCCGCACGGCTGTGCTCGTCCTGGCGGCCGCGCTCGGCGCCTGCGGCGGCGGCGGCAATGCTCCGGCGACGACAGGGGTCGCCGGCGCAGCGGTCGGTGTCGTCGCGGGCTGCGATGGCAGCTGCGCGAACGCTGCCACGGCGCTCAGCGTTGCGCAGGTCCAAGGGGTGATCTCGCGCGCGGTCGCCGAGGCGCAGGCGCGCAACGCGCGCGCCACGATCGCGGTGGTGGATCGCGTCGGTAATGTGCTCGGCGTGTTCGTCATGGCCGGTGCGTCCGCCTCGGTGACGGTGCGCAGCACCCGCGGCACGGCGCGTATCGAGGGCGGACTGGAAGGCGTGGAGATCGTTCCGGCCACCCTTGCGGCGATCGCCAAGGCCGTCACCGGCGCCTACCTCTCGAGCGAGGGCAACGCCTTCAGCACACGCACCGCCAGCCAGATCGTTCAGTCGCACTTCAATCCCGGGGAGGTGCTCGCGCCCGGCGGACCGCTGTTCGGCGTGCAGTTCTCGCAGTTGCCGTGCTCGGATCTCGCGGCGCGTTTCGCCGGCGCTGCGCCCGACGCCGGCCCGAAGCGCTCGCCGCTCGGCCTCGCAGCCGACCCGGGCGGTTTTCCGTTGTATCTCACGGGCACGCCGGTGGGCGGCGTCGGCGTCATCGCCGACGGTCTCTACGGGCTCGATGCGGATGCGATGGACCTCGACGACGACCTCGATGAGGCGATCGCGTTCGCCGGTACGGTCGGCCTCGCAGCGCCCGAGGACCGTCGGGCCGACCGCATCACCGTGGAGGGCAAGACCCTCCGCTTCAGTGACCTCGGCACGGCCGACCTGCGCGCCGACCCCGCCGCCGCCCCGTCGTTCGGTTCTTTGGCGGCCATCGGCGCACCGGTCGCGGTGCCGGGCTATGTCGGCGCCGAGTTGCGTGCCGGTACGGCGTTCGGACAGGCGGCTTCGGGCATCCGCGCCGATGCGCTCGACTATCCGGGACTCGATGCGTTCGTGTTGGTCGATGCGGCCGGTGTCGAGCGCTTCCGGCCGCGTGCGGGCACCGAGCCTGCGGGTGCGCTCAGCGCGGTCGAGGTGCAGACCATCCTGCGCACCGCACTCGAGGTGGCGAACCGCAGCCGCGCGCAGATCCGCCGGCCGCTCGGGTCGGCGGCGCGCGTCACGATCTCGATGGTCGACTCCGAGGGCACCATCCTTGGCATCGCGCGCAGCCGCGATGCGCCGGTGTTCGGCATCGATGTCGCGCTGCAGAAGGCGCGTACCGCAGCGTTCTTGTCGTCCCGGCAGGCCGCCGCAGCGCTGCAGGCGCTGCCGCCGGCGGTCTACCTCGACCGGGGGCTCACGGTCCTGCGCGCCGATGCGCCCGGCGATTATGTGCCGGCCATGCGCGCGTTGCTCGGGTTGCCGACCGCGCTGGCGGACGGACAGGTCGCCTTCAGCGCGCGTGCGGTGGGCAACCTCGCTCGGCCGAACTTCCCCGACGGCGTGGACGGCAACCCGCACGGGCCGCTCTCGAAACCCGCCGGCCGCCGGAGTCCGTTCAGCACCGGTCTGCAGCTCGACATCGTGCACAACGCGATCATCCAACATGTCGCCTTCGTCGCAGGGCTTGCGCCGGATGTGCCGCGTAACTGCAGCGGCATCAGTGGCTTCGACAGCGGCTTCCAGCAGCGGGCGCCGGCCACACTGCTCGCCAACGGCATCCAGATCTTCCCGGGCGCGGTACCGGTGTACCGAGGCGAAACGCTGGTGGGGGCGATCGGTGTGTCGGGCGATGGGATTGACCAGGACGACATGGTGGCCTTCTTGGGCGTCGCACGCGCTGGCTTCACGGCCGGCGGCCCGCAGCACCCCGCGGCGGCGCGCCGTTCCGACCAGTTGGCCCCGAACGGGGCACGCCTGCGCTATGTGAACTGTCCGCAGGCGCCGTTCATCGGCTCCGACGAGCAGGAGCCGTGCCGTGGTCTCTGAGCGGCGCAGCACATCGGCGCGGTGCATGTTGACCGTGCTCGGCATCGCGGCCGCGCTGCCGCTGCGCGCGCAGGAAGCGGCGCCGCCCTCGGAGCCGCCCGCTGCGGCGGAGCATGAAGGCGGACCCGTCGGGACCGCACAGGATCCCTGTCCACCCGCCGCGCCGGTCGACCCGCGCCGTCGCAGCCCTGCCGTACCGATGTTGGAATACCGCCCGGACCCCTGCGATCCGACGCGTCTGCGCACGCCTGCGCTGTCGGAGATCGGTCAGATGCAGGGCTTGCCGGACCGTTGGCGCATCGTCGAGGCGATCGGCCTCGAAGAGAACCTGCTCGATCCCTATCACGGCCAGAACCGATTGAAGGGCGATGTTCCCATGTTCGGCGAGGACTGGTTCGTGGCGCTGATCGGCATCTCCGACACCGTCGTCGAACCGCGCGAGTTCCCGGTGCCGGTGGGCGGCCCGGTCACCGAGCGCCCCGGCGCGCTCGACACCTACGGCGACGGCTATCAGGAGGTCTATTCCCAGACCTTCATCCTCGAGACGGTGCTGTACCAGGGCGACACGGTGTTCAAGCCGCCCGATTGGGAGTTCCGTTTCACGCCGGCGCTCAACATCACGCATGTGGTGGTCGAGGAGCGCGGACTGCTCAAGGCCGATGCCGATGCACGCCGGACACGCACCGAGGCGGTGCTCGGCATCCAGGCGGCTTTCGTCGACAAGCATCTGCGCAACGTCTCCTCGCGCTACGATTTCGACAGCCTACGCGTGGGCGTGCAGCCGTTCACCGCGGAT
>CAMDXD010000254.1 GCA_945877995.1 Bordetella parapertussis | reverse complement strand
TCGGCACGGCCGGCGGCGCACCGCCGGTGCCATTGGTACGGACCGATCGAGGAGAGGGCGATGGCTGGCATCAACCTGCGCGGCACACTTGATCACCTCGCGCCTGCACTGGCCGCCCTCGCCATGCTGGCGGCGACGGCCGGCTGTATCGTCCGCCGCGACGCGCGCAGGCTCGCCGATGACCGCGCCCAGCCGCGCCCCCACCCGCCGCTGATGCCATGAAACCGCATGCATTCGTCGCGATGCCCTTCGGCACCAGGCCCGGCCACGACGGCCTGCCGATCGACTTCAATCGCATCTTCGAGCGGCTCATCCGCCCTGCCCTGGAGCTGGCCGGCTGCACGGTGTTTCGCGCCGACGAAGAGACGCGTGCCGGCGACATCCGCACCGACATGTTCCAGGAACTGCTGGTGTCAGACCTGGTACTCGCGGACCTGACGCTCGACAACCCCAACGTCTGGTACGAACTCGGCGTGCGTCATGCGTTGCGCGCACGCGGCGTCATCCTGATCCAGGGGCCCCGGGCCAACCAGCCGTTCGACATCTATACCGACCGCAAGCTGCGCTACTCGATTCGTCAGGGCGAACCGGACCCAGCCACGCTCGATGCCGAGATCGAGCGCCTGGCGGCCATGGCCCGCGACACGCTGCTGGCCAACAGTGCGCGCAAGGTGAGCCCGGTCTATGCGCTCCTCGAGAACCTGCACGAGCCACGATGGCGCGACCTGCTGCTCAACGGCGACAACGAGTTCAGCCGGGCCTACGGCGCCTGGCACAGCCGTCTGGAGGTCGCGCGGCAGAAGAACCGCCCGGGAGACATCCTGGTGCTCGCCGACGAGACGCCGACGCACGCACTCGCGCTTGAGGCGCGCCGGGCCGCTGCGGAAAGCCTGATGAAATTGCGCCAGTTCGGATTCGCGCTCGAACAGACCGATGCCGCCCTGGCGCTGGACGACTGCGACCGCCCTTCTCGCATCCGGCGCGCGCTCTGCCTCGCGCGTCTGGGCCACTTCGAGGAGGCACGCGAAGCCGCGAAGCAACTGGAGGCTGCCTTCCCGCTGGACACCGAGATCTGCACGCTCGCCGGACGCATCGAGCTGCAGAGCTGGATACAACGCTGGCGCAGCGCGCCCGCCGAGGGTACAGAAACCGCCGCGCAGCCCATGACCGCGCCCACGGCCGTCGCCGATACGTCAGAAGCGACACTGCGCCAGGCCGCTGCCGACGAGGAACCGGCGCTTTCGCAGGCAATCGCGCCCTTTGCCACCGCCTTCACGCTGCAACCGGCCAACTACCACGCAGGAATGCAGTGGCTGACGCTGGCCACGCTGCGCATCCACCTCGGCGGCTCCAACGACGAGACGACGCCGATCGAGCAGTTGCTGGGGGGTGTCCACTGGTCCTGCCTCAGCGCTCGCCAGCGCCACCCGCGCGACTACGCGGCGCAGGCGAGCTATGCCGAACTCTGCCTGCTCTGCTTCGACGGCACGCAGGTGGAGGCTGCCTGGCAGGCGGCGGTCGCTGTCGCCGACCGCGACTGGTTCGCCCTGGATTCATCGCGGCGTACGCTGGCCGTGCTGCGTGACCTCGGCTTCCGGCCGCAGGAGACCGCGGTTGCGCTGTCGATCGTCGACCGCGAGATTGCCCGCGCTGCGCCGCCGTTCCAGCCAGCCCAGGTGCTGCTGTTCAGCGGCCACAGGATCGACGAGGCTGGGCGGCTGGCGCCGCGATTCCCGGCGGGCAAGGCCACCGCGGCCGCCGCGCGGCTCGCCGAAGCCCTTGACCAGGGCGGCGTCGGGCCGGGCGACCTCGCGCTCTGCCAGGGTGCAGCAGGGGGAGACCTGCTGTTCCTCGAGGCCTGCCTCGCGCGCGGCGTGCGCTGCCAGCTGATGCTGCCGTACCCTGAACCGGAGTTCATCGAGCGGTCGGTGCTGCAGGTGAAGGACGCAGAGGCATGGCGCGCGCGTTACTTCGCGATGAAGGCGAAGCTCACCCTGGCACCCAGGGTAATGCCGGTGGAACTTGGGCCGCTCCCCTCGGGCGCGAACGCCTACGTGCGTTGCAACCTGTGGCTGCTCAACACAGCGCTGGCGTGGGGCATCGACCGGGTCCGGTTCTTTACGCTCTGGAACGGTCACGACGGAGACGGGCCGGGCGGAACCGCGCAAATGTACGCGGAAGTGAAGCGCCGTACCGGCCGGGTGCACTGGGTCGACGTACGGACCCTCTAGCTCAGGGATATGGCAGCGACAGGCCCTGACGCCAGGGATGCGGACGTGCACTACCTTCAGGCCCGCGCCCGATTCATCGTGGCAGGCTTCACGAACTCCTGCTGCTGCCGGGACTTCGGCACCTTTACCCTGCGGGCCCTCCGCTGCTTTCAGCAGGCTGAAAGACCACGTACCGAACTACGCGTCAGTGGTAGAGGGACCGTTCGACTGCCGACGCCACTGGCGTCTCGTCCAGGCCGAGCGCGCGCCAGCGCTTGATTCCGCCCGAGAGTTCGATCGCCTTCAGGCCCCGCAACGTCAGCAGATGCGCAGCGCGTGCCGACAGCGTGCTCCACTCGTCCCAGCAATAGACGACGATCGTTGCGTCCTGCGGCAACTGGCGCCAGCGGACTTCGAGCTCCTCGACGGACAGCACCTGAGCATCCGGCAGCGTGCTCCGGAGCATTTCCTTCGGACTGTTGCGCACGTCGACGACGACCACCTTGTCGCCCTTTAGCTTGCGCAGCGCAACGAGCTCGACCGGTTCTATCGAACGGATTTCATCGGCGGATGGCTGGTTGGCCCGCACACGACGCGGTTCAGAGCCACTCGACAACATTTCTAAGCCTTTCCATGTATCCAGCATCTTGAGCCTCGGAGTTGGAACGACGGGGGAAAAACCGCTGCGCCGTCCTGCAGCGGCACATGCACCGATCAGGGCTGAATCGGTAATCCGTGCCACCCTTCCTCACACATGGTTCCGGGCTGCGCGAACGCCACGCGGAAAATGCAGGAAAGTCAGTACGTCATGCTGGCGGCTGTTTGTTTCGTGACGATGAAGAAAACCGCACATCAGGGCGAATTGTAGTTTGTCCTAGTCAAAGACGCAACAGTCGCTCTGTGACTTGTTGGTCATTGTTTGTACAATGAGGTTTCCAGCATGGCTCGAAACAGCCGCCCACATTCCAAACGAAAGCGATACGGATGAGACTTTCTTTTCAGAAACAACAGTTTGTTGTACGAGAGGACGCGATTCTCGACGCTGTCAACCTGTTGCTCGCGAAGAAAGGGTTCGACCTGATGACGATGGACGACGTCGCAGCCGAAGTCGGCATCGCCAAAGGCAGCCTCTATAAACACTTTGCATCAAAGGAGAGCCTGGCAGCGGCTGCGCTCTGCCGGATGACCCGGGACACGATCGACGTGCTGGCCGCGATGCCGCCGGAGCAGGCACCGATCGAGAAGCTGAAGGCGACCCTGCGCTGGGCGCTCGAACGGCGCCTGAAGGGCACAGTCCCGCACCTGCCATCGACCAGCGTGGCGCTGCAACGCAGCCTGATGTTGAACCTGGGCTACGTGCGCCTGATCATGAGACTCAACGCAGAATTGAAGCTGCTGGTGATCGCCGCTCAGAATGAAGGCGTACTAGACCGCACGCTGCCGCACGAGGTGATCGTCTACACGATCTACGCGCGCTCGTGCGACCCCACACTCGAGTACTTGCGCAAGAGCGGCCGCTACGACGACGTCCAGACCGTGGACTTTCTCGTGCGCACCTGCTTCGAGGGACTGAACGGCTAGGCGGCCAGATGGGTACCAGCCCTCCCCGGCCGATCAGCCGGCACGCAGGAATCCGCGCGGCGCGCGATGCAGGCTCTCGAAGCCAGTGGCGGTGATCCGCACCAGTTCTCCGACCTGCACGCCCGCGGTGCGCGCACGGTCGATCACGTTCGGCTGCACGACCATCGTCATGTTCTCGGCGAGCACGATATCGGGCAGCGGTCCCGCCGGACGGCTGCGACTGCCCAGGATCGGCTGGAAGTAGCCACCGCCGAAACCGTGCACCAGGTCGTCGCAGATCGTGAAGCCGCGCGCCTCGATCACCGAGGCGGCGTCCACGATCTCGTCCATCGTGCAGCCAGGGCGCATCACGCCGGTCACAGCGTCATACGTTGCCTCGGCCGTATCGTGCAGGTCGCGGTAGAGCGCTGGCGGCTCGGCACCGACCGCGAAGGTACGCAGCACCTGGCCGCCGTAATCCCAGAAGGAGCCGGTGATCTCGGTGAACACGCAGTCTCCGTCGCGCACGATGCGGTTCATCGGATGCTGGCGGGGGATGTAGCAGTCGGGCGCGGCCATCGAAGTGACGCCGAAATAGTGGAGCATCGTGACGCCGCCGAACGGTGCATAGGCGCGCTCGGCGATATCGCCCAGGTCGCGCTCGTTCAGCCCGTCGCACAGGCCCTCGGCCAGCGCCGCGATCGACGCGTCGGAGAACGCGGCGCCGATACGCAGCCAGTCGATCTCCTCCTCGGACTTGGTGAGGCGCATGCGGCTGTATGCCGGATTCAGGTCGACCACGTCCGGAAACGCCGCGGCCAGCTTGCGGTACTTGCCGAAGTTGAACACGCCCATGATGCCG
Organism: Bordetella parapertussis; assembly: GCA_945877995.1. GTDB lineage: Bacteria > Pseudomonadota > Gammaproteobacteria > Burkholderiales > CAIKXV01 > CAIKXV01. The sequence continues at coordinate 1,453 of CAMDXD010000254.1, read as the reverse complement.
ACCCGGCGCGCGCCGCGCCGCTTGAGTTCGGCAACCACCTTCTCGATGCTGCGGTGTTCGCTCCACTCGACGTCGCATTGCCAGGCGATCTGCTTGGCGAGCGGTGCATGGTTGACCCACTCGACGAACATCTTCGGCTGCTCGCGGCTGTCGAACACGATGATCTGCTCACTGGTGGTGACCCAACCGGTGACCCAGGAGATGCCGGTGCCGGCACGCTGCTCGCCGCAGACCAACAACTGGTCGACATCGTGCTTTCGCATCACCTCCGCGAGCGCCTGCCGCCTGCGCTGCATCTCCGCGTCGGAGAACCGGGGAAAAGGCTGGTCGAGGATCGCGCGCAGGTGCGGCGATAGGCCAAGGCGTGCAGGATCGGCAGGCTTGAGGCGAGGCATGGGGACTCCAGGTACCGGCAAGAAGGGATCGCAAGGCAAACCCCGATAGAATCGGGAACCCACATATCTTACCGAGCTTCGATGACCCTCGCTCCCAGCACCGCGTCCATCAACGCCCGCCCTGCTGCCGTTGACGGCAGCGCCCTCCGAATCCAGCGCCGTGCGCGGCGTGCGGCAATCGCCTGCGCCATTGGCTGCGTCATTGCTGGCGCCGCTGCCGCGGGCATCGCCTCGGCGCAGGCCTGGCCGGCGAGGCCGGTGCGCCTGATCCACGGCTTCGCCCCCGGCAGCGCGATCGACGTGTCGATCCGTCCGCTCGCCGCGCAGCTCGCCAGCGAGTTCGGGCAGGGGTTCACGGTCGAGCCGAGACCGGGAGCCACCGGCCAACTGGCCAATGAATTCGTGTCGAAGTCGGCGCCGGACGCCTACACGCTGCTGGCCGCGCCGGGCTCGTCGCTGACCTCCGCGCCGCACCTGCAGAAGGCCCCGTACGATTCGCTGAAAGACCTGGCGCCGATCGCGATGATCACGGCCTTCTCGTTCGTGCTGGTCGCGCATCCGTCGGTCCCCGCGAAGACCGCGCGCGACCTGATTACCATCGCCCGGGCGAAGCCTGGCGTACTCACGTACGGCTCCACCGGCATCGGCAGCGGCTTCCATCTCGCCGGCGAACTGCTCGCCTCACTCGGCGGCGCGAACATGGTCCACGTACCCTACCGCGGCGGCGGCAGCGCGACCATGCCCGACCTTATCAGCGGCCGCATCGACATGATGTGGGAAAGCTACGCGGCAGTACGCACCCAGGTCGAGGCCGGCAAGCTGCGCGCGATCGGCGTGACCGGCACCACGCGCATCGCGGCGCTGCCGAACGTACCGCCGATCAACGACAGCGTGCCGGGGTACGACCTGGTCGGCTGGCACGGCGTGTTCGGGCCGGCGGGGGTATCGCGCGAGGTCGTCGACCGCATGAACGCGTCGATCAACCGCGCGCTCGACCGCAAGGAGCTGCGTACGCTGTGGGCCCAGCAGGGCTTCGATACACCGCAACTGTCCTCGGA
>CAMDXD010000253.1 GCA_945877995.1 Bordetella parapertussis | reverse complement strand
ATGGATACGACTGTGCCGATGCCGGCGCGGCCCCGTACAGCACGAAGCATGCACAGGCGTGCAAGACGACAGGCTTCATCATTCGAGCGGTCTCCTCCTCGACGTTCCGATCCCCGCCGCGTCAGATCAAGGTCGGGGTCGAACCACAGGGCGGAAGCGATCCTGCCGCCCGAACGAAGACTAGCACGCGCGATACCGCCGGTCGGCAGGCACGGAACGTCGCGGAAGGGCCAGTTTGTCGGCGTCCATGCCAGCTGCAATAGTTACCTGAGCATCACGGCGCACTCTTTTAGGTGGCCTCCCAGTTCAAGCTGCTGGAGATGATCGACACGACCGTTACACCCGAGCACAGCGTGACGATCTACGCGAACGACCGCGCCCAGGGCGCGGCCTGCGCGATCGCGGCGGGAGCGGCCACACTCCACCACAACTGCTTCGCCCCGGTGCAATCCCGGATCGGGCAGACGTGCGCGCAGGCTAGCGCCTCGCACAAAGTCCTGCTGACCAGCCGCAGAGCCCTTCGCCGATATGACCGCAGTGACCGGATGCTATGCGAAACCTTGAACTCCTCGAAATGCTTCGCGATAACCCTCGCAGTCGACAGCCTATCGCTGCCCGGCATTGACACCGCCTCGTGGTTTTCCGACTCGAAATAAGACTCGCCCAAGGTCGACCTCATCGCCAAACCCGTCGCGAGATATGTCAGCCGCGCCACGGTGATGCCGAATATCGCGCTGGCCGGGCGCATGGACGGCCGGCGACTGTGCGGGTGCATCGGGTGTACCGCGTAAAACCACCTGTCTACCTGTCGTACACCCGCGCGTTCACTGTCCACCCTTCAGCCCAGCGTCTCGAATAAGCTTGCCCCACTTGTCGTGCTCGAGGCGCACCTTGGCGGCGAACTCTGTCGGGTTCATCACCATCGTGTCGACGTTCTGTGTCGCGTAGAACTCGCGCACGTCGGGCATCGCCAGGACCTTCGAGATCAGCATGTTCAGCCGATCGGCCAGTTCGCGCGGCAGCGTGCCCGGGCCGAAGATGCCGTGGAAGCCTGTGTATTCGTAATCGGCAATACCCGCCTGGGCAATGGTCGGCAGTTCCGGCATCACGCTGGCTCGCTCCCGGCCAGTGGTCGCCAGCGCGCGCAGCTTGCCGGTCTTCACGTGCGGCTGCATCACGATCGCCGAGAAGATCATCATCTCGACGCGGCCCGCCAGCAGGTCGGACAGCATCGCGCTCGAATTCGCATAAGGCACATGGGTGGCCTGGATGCCGGCGCGAACCTTGAACAGTTCGGTCGCGAGGTGGAAACCGGTACCTTGGCCGGGCGATCCGAAGCTGATCGCGCCGGGCTTCCGCTTCGCCAGCGCGACGAGGTCGCCGACCGACTTCACCGGCAGCGATGGATGCACGACCAGCAGCGCCGAGAACTGCCCCATCGGCACGATCGGCAGCAGGTCGCGCAGCACGTCTATCGGCATCTTCGCCTGGATGTGCGGGTTGGTCGTGATCGACGAGCCCGGCCCGCTGAACAGCGTGTGGCCATCGGGGGGCGCCTTGGACACCATCTCCATCGCGATGTTTCCCGAGGCGCCCGGGCGGTTGTCGACAAGCACCGGTTGACCGACGACCTCGGTGAGGCGTTGCGCCATGGGCCGCGCGAGCGAATCGCTGTTGCTGCCGGGCGAAAAGCCCACGATCAGGCGGATGGGCTTCGACGGGAATGCCGAAGGCTGGGCCTGCGCCAACGCACACGCCGGCAGTACGCAAGCCAGCGCAACGCAGCTCCGGAAATGCATCACGTCTCCTCCTTCGTCGGCGTCTGTGCGCCGTCGGCTGCCTTCTGCAACCAGGGGTTCAGGTTACCGCACGCGGCTTCGACTGGCAAAACAGCGCGACTCGTCTTCGTGAGCAGGGTGCTCTTCCGGTGTGAACCAGCGGAGGCTTTCGGTATCGTGTCTGCCATCGAAGCACATCGTGTCATTCGCCACCCTCGCCGCGCACGGGCATTCACCGGAAAGCGACCTCACATGGACTGGTTCGAACGCCTCACCGGCTTCCGCGAGTCGACCTGCGCGCAGACGCAGGCCAACCTCGAAGGGGTCAGAGACGGGCACCCGGGGCAAGGGCCAGGACATATCGCTCCTGGCGCGCATTCTCGATCGCGTCCTTCCCGCGCGCTCCCCTCACCTGGCGGATCGCCTCCGCCGGCGCCGTACCAGTCTCGATCAGGATACGGGCGGCGATGGTGCCTGCTCGACCCAGCCCGCCCTTGCAGTGCATGACCGCGCGGCCAGCGCACCCCAGTGCCGGATGTGGTCGAGGTCGAGTTCCAGGTCGCGCCCCCAGGCCGGGCCGTTGTAGCTCGGTGCATGCTTGCCGGGACAGAGGGTTATACCGAGTACTCCACCCTGCGTCCCCACCGGCAACGGGTCGAGGCAGAGCGGATGGGTGATGCTGGTGCGTATGGTCATGATGCGACGCGTACAGGTTATTGCCTGCCCGCCACGCGCCGTGCGGCCTCGAGCGCATGCGGCAGGACGGCGCACAGCTGCCGCAGCTGTATCTCGTCGGGCCGCACGCCGCACGCATGCAATGCATCCACCGCCCGCGCACGCGTCGCCGCATCCGGCTCGGGATACGCCGCCTGAGCCGGCACGCGCAGCGGCGGCGCCGCGTCGGGCAGCACCGGGCGCCGGGCGCGCCATCCCGCCGCCCGCTCATAGGCATGCCCGGCGCGCAGTACGGTCGCCTCGTCGAACCGCCGCCCGGCGAGTTGCATGCCGAGCGGCAGCCCGGCGCGGGTGAAGCCGATGCACAGGGCCAGTGCCGGGCAGCCGGTGACGCTGAACGGCGTCTCGCGGTTGGGCCGGATCCAGTGGTCGATCACGCGTGCGGGGCCATAGTCCTCGAAGCGGGCCGCCGGTCCGCTCGACGCCGTCATCAGCAGGTCGCAGCGCTGCAGCGCGGCGTCCATCGCCGCTGCCAGGCGTTGGCGCGCGGCGTGCGCATGGCGCAGGTCGTCCTCGCCGTACAGGCAGCCGCCCAGCGTCATGCCGAGGAAATCGGCGCCGAAGCAGTCGAGGCGTTCGACGAGGAACGGCCGGTAGGTATCGAATACCTCGCGCTTGGCGATCACGGTCTTGACGTCGTAGTACTGCTGCAACGGCGGCAGGTCTATCGTCTCGACTCTGGCACCCAGGCTGCGCAGCACGTCGATCGCATCCTCCAGGGCGGACGCAGTCTCCGTGTCTGCCGGCAGGTCCGTTTCCCAGTAGCGGCGCACGATGCCGATGCGCAGCCCGCGCACGTGTGGCGTGAAACCGGCCCGATAATCGGGAACAGGTGCGGTCGCGGCCGTCGGATCGCGCGGGTCGGCACCGGCGATCGCCTGCAGCAGGATCGCGCAGTCTTCCACCGTCCAGGCCAGCGGACCGCAATGGTCGATGCTGTGCGAATGGGCGAGCACGCCGGCGCGGCTCACGCGCCCCGCCGTCGGCTTGAGGCCGGTGACGCCGCACATCGACGCCGGGATGCGTACCGATCCGCCCGTATCCGTGCCCAGGGCCGCCGGCAGCAGGCCGGCAGCGATGGCGGCACCTGCGCCGGTGCTGGAACCGCCGGTCACGCGGTCGAGGTCCCAGGGATTGCGCGCCGGTGGCCAGGGCAGGTCGAAGGAGGGGCCGCCGTTGGCGAGCTCGTGGGTCGCGAGCTTGCCGACGAACACAGCACCCGCATCGACCAGACGCGCGACCACCGTCGCATGCTCGGTGGCCCTTCGATCGAGGAAGGCGCGCGAATAGCCGGTGGTCGGCAGGCCAGCCACGTCGTACACGTCCTTCACGCCGAACGGGATGCCGTGCAGCGGGCCGCGATCGTGTCCGGTACGCAGCTCGGACTGCGCCCGATTCGCAGCCGCGCGCGCCGCCTCCGTCGCCACGAGGTTGAAGGCGTTCAACACGGGCGCGTACTGCGCGATCGCACGCAGGCACTCGTCCATCAGATCCGTGCACGACAGGCCACCGGAACGCAGGGCGGCTGAAGCTTCGGCCAGGGTGTGCACGCAGGCAGGCTCAGTCGCTGGCGATCGCCGCCGCCTTCACCACCTTCGCCCAGCGCGCTGTCTCGGCACGGATATAGGCGTCGCTGCGTTCCAGCGTCTCGCCCACCGGCTCGAGCCCCTGCTCCAGCAGGCGCGCAGTGACGGCCGGGGCCTGCACGCTGCGTGCCGCCTCGGCGTTCAACCGCACCAGCACGTCCCTGGGCGTAGCGGCGGGCGCGAACAGCGCGTACCAGATGTCGACCGCATAGCCGGGCACGCCCGCCTCGGCCATCGTCGGCAGGTCGGGCACGATCACCGAGCGCTTCGCGCCGGCGGAGGCGAGCATGCGCAGCCGTCCGATGGCGACCTCTTGCCGCGCCGAGACCACGCTGGAGAAGGTCATCGCCACGCGACCAGCGATCAGGTCGACCACGCCCGGGGCTGCGCCCTTGTAGGGCACGTGGACGATGTCGATCTTCGCCAGCAGCTTGAACATCTCCATCGCCATGTGCGGGTTGCCGCCGATGCCGGACGATGAATACAGCAGGTCGCCGGGACGCGCGCGGGCGAGCGCGACCAGTTCCTTCACCGACTTCGCCGGCAGCGATGGATGCACGACCAGCACGTTCGGCCCGTTCGCCATCACGCTCACCGTGGCGAGGTCGCGCTCCGGGCTGTAGGACAGCTTGCGGTTCGCGCTCGGCAGCACGGCATGCGCGATCGAGTTGATGTTGAGCGTGTAGCCGTCGGCGGGCGAGCGCGCGACGATCTCGCCACCGAGCGCACCGCCGGCGCCGGGACGGTTCTCGACCACGACCGGCTGGCCGAGGCGCTCGGACATCGCCTGGCCGGAGATGCGCGCGAGGGTGTCCATCGCGCCGCCCGGCGACGCGGAGACCATCAGGCGCACCGGCTTCGATGGCCAGGGCTGAGCACTTGCGACGGGGGCGAGCGCAAGGGCGACGACGGCCGGGACGGCACGGAGCGGGAGACAGGATGAGATGCGGGCTGAGGTGGGGGTCATCGGCGTCCGTACATGCAGTGCTACTCCAGGTAGCGACGTGTATCCGCACTGTGCCATCGATCCGCTGCGCGCGGCGATCCACGATTTCGCTGGTGGTCGGCGCCGGGCATCAAGCCAGAGCTTTCCTGGGCAACTGGAAAGGGAAGCTCATGTGCGACGACTATGCCGGATACAAGGCGCTGCTCGAATCGAACGGTATCGAATGGCCCGCCTCAGGGCGAATTCCTCACCACTTCCTAAGTCCTCACCACTTCCTCTCACCTACCTTTGCGGCCCCTGACCTGAGCGGCGCGATCTTCTGACGCCGAGCTATAAGTGGAACGTACCTCTCATTCAAAATCCTTACGCTCAAGTGGATTTCTGATGAGAAAGCTCACAGACACAAATAATCCGCGCGATCAAAAGGATTTTGTACCAAACACGCCAACTTGGCGCAGAATCCTCGCTTACGTGAGGATTTCTTCATGAAGATACCTATCGAAAACGCAGCAGCCATTGGCAGGGTGGTGCGCGCCAGCCGCAAGGCACAGAAGATCCGCCAGGATGATGCCGCAGGCAGCATCGGCGTCAGCGAGAACTTTCTGGGCAAGATCGAACGCGGCAGTGGATCCGTGCAGTGGGGCAAGCTCTTTCAGGTACTTGAGGGTCTGGGCGTCCGTGTCATGGTGGATGTGCCCGAGAGCGTGGCCGCGTACTTGAACGACCCGGCGAACGGCAGGGACAAGCCGTGAGCGGCCGGGCCTTGCGCGCCTCGATCAATCAGACGGACGTTGGCACGTTGCAGGAAGTGGCTGGCCTGTGGAGTTTTCAGTACTCCGCAGACTGGCTCGGCAACCCGAGGGGCTTCGCGCTCAGCGCGCACCTTCCACTGACAGCAGGATCGTTACTGGACGGCGCCAGCAAGCGCCCCGTGCAATGGTATTTCGATAACCTGCTCCCTGAAGAAGGCCAACGTGTTCTGCTGGCCGGAGATGCCAGTCTGGATGCGGCAGACGCCTTCGGGTTGTTGGCCTGGTACGGCGCAGAA
>CAMDXD010000252.1 GCA_945877995.1 Bordetella parapertussis | reverse complement strand
GCTGGACGACGGGCCCCTGCGCAGCGCGGCCGCCAGCCGCGCCAAGGCGCGCGCCTGCGAGACCGCGCGCCGGATCACGCGCGAGGCCGTCCAGATGCATGGGGCGATCGGTTTCACCGACGACTGTGACGTCGGCCTGTACGTGAAGCGCGCGCTGGTCCTGTCGGCCTGGCTCGGCAATGCGCGACTGCACCGCAGCCGGTATGCCGCGTTGGTGCCACTGGATGCCGCTGCGGCCTGAGGACGCCTGATGAACGATCCGCGAAACGGTACGGCCGGCGATCCGCCCATCGACTGGGATGCACTTGCCGACGAGGCCTTCCGCACGGAGGTGCGTGCCTGGCTCCAGGCGAACTGCCCGGAGCGTGTGCGCTTCCCCGCTGGCCGCATGCACTGGCACGAGTGCCGCGACTGGTGGGACATGCTCCACCGGAAGGGATGGATCGCGCCGTCGTGGCCGACCGCGCTCGGCGGCATGGGGCTTTCGCCGTTCAAGCAGATCATCATGGTCGAGGAACTCGAACGGCATGGCTGCGGGCGAATGCCCGACCAGGGCATCACCCAGGTCGGGCCGATCCTGATCCGCTACGGAACGCCGGCCCAGAAGGCATGGTTCCTGCCGCGAACGTTGTCCGGCGCGGCGATCTGGTGCCAGGGGTACTCCGAACCGAATGCCGGATCCGACCTCGCGAGCCTGCAGACCACGGCGGTCGAGGATGGCGACGACTACGTGATCGACGGCAGCAAGATCTGGACGACACTCGCGATGGACGCGACGCACATGTACCTGCTCGCGCGCACCGACCGCAGCGGAAAGAAGCAGGAAGGCATCAGCTTCCTGCTGCTGGACATGAAGGCACCCGGCATCACCGTGCGGCCGATCCGCAACATCGCCGGCGACGAGGAGTTCTGCCAGGTGTTCTTCGACGGCGTGCGCACGCCGAAGGAAAACCTGGTTGGCGTACCCGGCCAGGGCTGGGCGATCGCGAAGTCGCTGCTCGGCTTCGAGCGGCTCGGGATCGGCAGCCCGCGGCGACCGCAACTGGCGTTCGCGCGCCTGGAGCAACTGGCGCGGGCGCGTGGGCTGTTCGCCGATCCGGTGTTCATGGACAGGTTCATCGCGCTGCGCCTCGATATCGTCGACCTGTCGGCAGCGTACGAGGTGTTCGTCGAGCAGGTCCGCCGCAGCGAGCCGCTCGGCCCCGACGTCTGCCTGCTGAAGATCTGGGCGACCGAGACGATGCAGCGGTGTTCGGAACTGATGCTGGAAGCAGGTGACGAGTACGGCGCGCTCGGTGGCGACACCGATGTCGATGGCACGCCGATGAACGTACTCGCCCCGTTCTACAGTTCGCGCCCGGGCACCATCTACGGCGGCTCGAACGAGATCCAGCGCAACATCCTGGCCAAGGCCGTGCTCGGGCTGCCGCAATAGCATGGATACCGCGACCCTCCTCGGCAACGTGGTGCAGGTGCCAGAACCAGCGTCGGGCGGCTGGATGCCGGCGACCTTCGAGCAGGCCCTCGACGCAGCTGCCGCGCGCTGGCCGGTGCAGGAAGCACTGGTGATCGACGGGCAGCGCTGGACCTTCGAACGGCTGCGGCAGGAGGCACGGCGTGTCGCATGCGCGCTGGTCGCGCACGGTGTTCGGCCCGGCGACCATGTCGGCATCTGCACTGGCAACCGGGTGGAATGGGTCGCCTTCTTCTTCGGCGCGGCCCTGGCCGGGGCGGTGACCGTTCCGGTCAATACCCGCTTCAAGTCGGACGAACTGCGCTACTGCCTGTCGCAGGCGGACGTCACCGTACTCGCGGTGGCCGACCGTTTCCTGAAGGTCGACTTCATCGGCATGCTGCGCGGGATCGAGCCGGCGATCGATGCGGCGCTACCCGGAACGGCGCTGCCGCGACTGCGCCATGTCGCGGTGCTGGGCGAGGACATCCCCGGTGGCGCGCGTGGCTGGGAGTCCTTCCTTGCTGCGGGCGATGGCCAGCCAGTGCCGACCGGCCTTGCTGCACCTGAAGACGTGGTGCTGATCCAGTACACATCGGGCAGCACCTCGTTTCCAAAGGGCGTGCAGTTGAGCCACGACAACATGCTGCGCAATGCCGACGCGATCGCGCGCCGGATCGGCCTGGGGCCCGCCGAACGCTACTTCAGCGCGCGGCCGTTCTTCCATGTGGCCGGCACCACGCTGTCGATCCTCGCTGCGCTGTCGCAGGGCGCGTGCCTGGTGTCCACGCCAGTGTTCGACGCCGGCACCTCGCTCGACGCGATCGAGGCCGAGCGCTGCAGCTTCCTGTCCGGCAACGACCCGATGTTCCAGATGATGCTCAGCCACCCGTCGCTCGCGGCGCGGCACCTCGCGCTGCGCGGCGGCTGGGGGTCGTGCACCCCGCAGATGATGCAAGCAGCCGAACAGACCTTCGGCATGGCGATCTGCCATGCCTACGGATTGTCCGAAGCCTCGCCGAACGTATGCATGTCCGACTGGCGAGATCCGCCCGAGAAACGCTGGAACAGCTACGCGCTGCCGCTGCCGGGCCTGTCGGTGCGCATGGTCGACGCGGAATCGGGCGAGGCGATGCCGCCAGGCGCGACCGGCGAAATCCAGGTGCGCGGCTGGAGCCTGATGAAGGGCTACTACGGAATGCCCGAGCAGACTGCGCAGACCTTCACGGCCGATGGATGGCTGCGCACGGGCGACCTCGGTACCTTCGACGACCAGGGGCGGATGCATTTCATCGGCCGCATCAAGGAGGTGTTCCGCGTCGGCGGCGAGAACGTCGCCCCGGCCGAGGTGGAAGACCTGCTGCTGCGGCATCCGGCGGTGGCGCAGGCGCAGGTCGTCGGGGTGCCCGACGCCCGGCTGGGCGAGGTGGGTGCCGCCTATGTCGTACTCAGGGAAGGTGCGTCGCTGGAGCCGGACGCACTGATCGAATGGACGCGCCCGCGCATCGCGGGCTTCAAGGTGCCGCGCTACGCGAAGATCGTCGACGGCTTCGAGGCGATCGGTATGACGGCCAGCGTCAAGGTGCAGAAGAACCGGCTGCGCGAACACGCGCTGCGCGATTTCGGGCTGGCCTGATCGTCAGGCGCAGCGCGGGTACGAAAGGATAGATGATGACGGTACGGATCGAACACTCGGATGGCATCGCGACGCTCACGCTCGACCGCCCCGACAAGCTCAATGCGATGTCCGACGAGATGTACGACCTGTTGCACGATTACGCGCACCAGTTGTCGGCGGATCCGGCGGTACGCGCGATCATCCTGACTGGCAGCGGCAAGGGTTTCTGCTCGGGAGGCGACATCGGCAACATGGCGAAGACCGATCTCACCGGCTCGCGCGCACGGTCGAAGTCGCGCCACCGCACCTTCCTCGCGCTGGCCGCGATCGAGAAACCGGTGATCGCCGCGGTGCACGGCCCGGTCTACGGCATCGGCACCAGCCTGATGTTCGCCTGCGACCTGATCGTGGCTGCGCAGAGCACGACGCTGGCATTGTCGTTCAAGCGCGTCGGCGTGGTACCCGATGGCGGTGCGATCTTCTTCCTGTCGCAGTACCTCGGCATCGCCAAGGCGAAGGAACTGGTCTACACCGGGCGCAAGGTCGGCGCCGATGAACTCGCCGCGCTGAACATCGCGATGAAGGTGGTGCCCGACGCCGCGCTGCAGGCCGAGGCCCGGGCGCTGGCGGCCGAGATGGCGGCGTCGGCCACGTGGATGCTCGGTCTCACCAAGAAGATGTTCCAGTTCATGTACACGCCGACCCTGGAACAGCTGCTCGACTACGAGGCGCTGATGCAGACGCACGTTCGCCTCTCCGAGGACCACAAGGAAGGGGTGGCAGCGTTCAAGGAGAAGCGCGCGCCGCGCTTTCAGGGACGCTGAGCGATGGCCACGGACGTCCTGCTCATCGAGACCCGAGGTGCGGTCCGGTTGCTCACGCTGAACCGCCCCGACAAGCTCAATGCGATGAACACGGTGCTGATAGAAGGCCTGATCGGCGCGCTGCAGTCGGCCGATGCGGACGATGCGATCGGTGCGATCGTCCTCGCTGGCGCCGGCCGCGCATTCTCGGCGGGCGCCGACATGGCGGAGTTCAGGGACATGCCGCCTGGCGAACGCCAGGGAGTCGAACGGCGCAGCGCGCTCACGGCTTCGCTGCAGTTGCTGCTGCCCGGCCTCGCGAAGCCGGTCATCGCCGCCACGCGGGGGCACGTGCTCGGTGGCGGCTGCGCCCTCGCCCTCGCCTGCGACATGGTGGTGGCCGCACACAGTTCCCGGTTCGGCTATCCCGAGGTCAAGCGTGGCATCCTGGCGTCATCGGTGACGCCCAACCTGGCGCGGCAGGTGGGCACCAAGGCCGCGTTCGAACTGCTCGTCACCGGGCGCTCGATAGAGCCGTCGCGTGCGCTGGAGCTCGGATTGATCAACCGCGTGGTGGAAGACGGTACCGAAGTAGAAGCAGCGTTGGCGCTCGCAGCCGAACTGGCTGCCCTCCCCGGGTGTGCATTGCAGGCCACCAAGCGCCTGTTCTATCGCACGCTCGATGCCGACTTCGCGGGCGCGATGCAACTCGCGCACGAGGCCCATGCCGGGATGCGCGTTGCGCCCCGGCCATCGGACGACTGAAGCTTTCGCAGAGGATCCACCCGAATGAACCAGGTTCTCAAGACGCTCCCGTCCGCCGTAGTACTCGGCGTGGCGGCCGTGCTGGCGATGCCCGCGGCGTTGGCCCAGTCGCCCAGGGGTGGCGCCGATGACTGGCCCTCGCGGCCGGTGCGCTTCATCGTGCCGTTCGCGCCGGGCGCGGCGAACGATCTCATCGCGCGTGCGGTCGGTTCGAAGCTGGCGGACATCTGGGGCCAGAGCGTGCTGGTCGACAACCGGCCGGGCGGTGGCACGGTGATCGGAAGCGACCTGGTCGCCCGCTCCCCGGCCGATGGCTACACGCTGCTGCAGATCGGCCTGGCGCATGCCGTCAATCCGAGCGTGATCGCGAAGCTGCCCTACGATTCGCTGCGCGACTTCACGATGGTCGCGCAGACCGGCGAGTCGCCGTTCGTCATGGTCTCGAACGTGTCGCTGCCGGTCAAGAACGTACGCGAACTGGTTGCCATGGCCAAGGCGAAGCCGGGTACGCTCGCCTACGGGTCGACCGGCTCTGGTGGTACCTCGCACCTGATGGGCGAACTTCTGAAGAGCATGGCTGGCATCGACGTCATCCATGTCCCCTACAAGGGGCTGTCGCCGGCGCTGACCGAGGTGATCGGTGGCCAGATCCAGTACAGTTTCGGGAGCTGGTCCACCGTGGGCCCGTTCGTGAAGGCGGGCAAGCTGCGCGCCCTCGCGGTGACCAGCGCCAAGCGCAGCCCGGTCACGCCCGACCTGCCGACGATCGCCGAAGAAGGGTTCAAGGGCTACGACGCCACGCCGTGGTGGGGCATCGCCGGCCCCGGTGGCATCCCGCAACCGCTGCTCGCCCGCATCAACACCGGCGTACGCACTGCGATGGCGTCGACCGAGATGAAGGAACGTTTTGCCGTACAGGGCATCGAAATCGCCACCGGGACCCCGGAGGCATTCCTGGCGCGGGTGAAGGCGGAAATCGACCGCTGGGCGAAGATCGTCAAGACGGCCGGCATAAAGGCGGACTGACATGACGGCGGATTTCTCCCGGCTGATCGAGCCACGCGGCGTCGCGGTGATCGGCGCTACCGAGGACGCGCGCAAGATCGGCGGCCAGCCGATGCGCTTCCTGACCGAATTCGGTTACGCGGGCGCCGTCTATCCGGTAAACCCGCGCTACCAGACCGTACGCGGGCTACGCTGTTACGCCAGCGCGGCCGATCTGCCCCAGCCGTGCGACATCGGGTTGATCGCCGTGCCGGGCGCCTCGGTGCCGCAGGCGATTCGCGACCTCGGCCGCGCAGGCGTGCCCCATGCGATCGTGCTGTCCGCAGGATTCCGCGAACTCGGCGAACGCGGCATGGGCCTGCAGCGCGAGCTTGACAGCGCGTTGGCCGACACCGGCATCCGGATCATCGGTCCGAACTGCCAGGGCGTGATGAACCTGCGCGCGCGCGCGCACCTGGGCTTCGGCCACTCGTTCGC